>CAYVCF010000009.1:19626-20348 GCA_964450135.1 Candidatus Woesearchaeota archaeon | reverse complement strand
GGAGTAAAAGCTTATCCAAATGAGATTTATGTTAAGTTATGAAGTTGACTTAACATAAACAAACAATTTATAAACCAATAAATTCTAAAAAAAATATGGTATTAAAAATCGGACGCAAAAAAAGTGGAGGAAAATATATTAAACAAAGAAAGAAAAAATCAAGAGAGATAGCAGGACAACGACGAGTAATAAAATTAAGCGATAAAGAAAAGAAAAGATCAAAAAGAACTCTTGGCGGAAATAAAAAATCTTTTTTACTAAGCGCAAAATATGTAAACGTAGTTGAAAACGGAAAAACAAAACGAGTGGAAATAAAAAATGTTCTTGAAACTCCTTCAAATAGTTTCTTAGCAAGACAAAATATAATCACAAAAGGCACAATAATTGAAACAGAACTTGGAAAAGTAAAAGTTACAAATCGTCCAACACAAGAAAGTGTTTTAAACGGAATTCTTGTAAAATAATTTTTCTAAAAATCGTCGGACTTTTCTGGCAATGCCGAAAAATTTTATTATTTTTGTAGAGTTACAAAAAGACAAATGTTTATAAATACAAAACGTTTTTAAATGTTGCGTAAAAATTCTAAAATGACAAACATACAAAGATGTCCAGAATGTGAAAGTATAAATCTAACTTATGAACCGCATCTCGGAGAAATAATCTGCAATGATTGCGGGCTAGTAATTGAAGAAAAAATGGTTGATACCGACGCAGATTTATCT
>CAYVCF010000009.1:17960-19616 GCA_964450135.1 Candidatus Woesearchaeota archaeon | reverse complement strand
AGAGTAAGACGGATGGATTCTGGAATGAGAACGTGGAAGAAATAATGGTTGACACCGGAACAGACCTTTCTGGAAAATTTGATAAGTCAGAAAAAAAGGGGAGGGGCGGAGCCCCAATTTCAATACAAAAATTTGACAAGGGACTCACTACAAACATTGGAGAAATCTCAGACATTTACAAATTAGAACCAGGACAAACAAGAAAATTTTTAAGATTAAAAAAATGGCAAGAAAGGGTCTCAACCTCTATTGAAAGAAATTTACGACTTGCGATGGCAGAGTTAAGAGTAATTGCTTCATATTTAAATTTGCCAAATGTAGTAAAAGATGAGGCGTCAAGAATTTATAATTATGTTTTGCAAAGAGGATTGGTTCGCGGAAGATCAATGGAATCTGTAATCGCGGCTTGTCTTTATGCTGCCTGTCGTTCTTATAATATCCCAAGAACTCTCGACGAGATGGCAACAGCGTCGGATGTTGAAAGGAAAGAAATCGGAAGAACTTACAGATTTATAATTAGAAAGCTCGGAATAAAAGTAAAACAATCGTCGCCAAAAGATTATGTCTCAAGATTTTCTTCTGTTCTTAAATTATCCCCAAAAACTCAAAACGAAGCCTTGAAAGTTTTGAAAGAAGCAGAAAAAGTTGAATTAACGTCAGGAAGAGGTCCAGCAGGAATTGCAGCCGCTGCGCTTTATGTCGCTGCATTAATGAACGATGAGAAAAAAACTCAAAGAGAAGTCGCAGACATTGCAGGAATTACAGAAGTCACAATAAGAAATCGTTACAAAGAATTAATTGAAAAATTAGATTTAGAAGAAAAAATAAAACAAAAAGAAGCTCAATCAAAAAAGAAATCTGAATAAAATAAATTATTAACTGAAACTTTGGATAAAAAAATAGTTTTACTTATGATTCTATTCGACAAAATTGTTGAGAAAAGTTTTTGCAAGAAAGTTGAATGCGCTGAAAATTCTGAGAACAAAAAATATTCGCTCCGCAGACAGTTCTATTATCTTACTAAAACAAATCTCTCGATCTCTTTCTAATTTTTGAGGCAATTTCGCGAAATCACTCGGCGACGAAATCGCTAAATTTTTCACCGCCACATTTATTCTTTTTTAAAAATAATTTCCAATAATTGTTGTAACTTTAAAATTACAAAACTCCGAAAGATTTAAATAGTTATATTTTTACAACTTTGATATGACAAATTTAAAAAAAATAATTTTGACAATCGCAATAATTTTAGTTTTAACAAATTTTATTTCAGTTATCAACGCAGAATCTATTTCAATTGAAGTTTTTCACGACCATCGAGGAGACCATGAATTTTGTGAAATAAAATGGAACAGTGACGAATACACTTCAAAAGTTCGCGAAGAATTTAAAATAGTTGATTGCGAGAATTTTTTAAATAACATTCAACCCAGTCGTGGATGGACTCAAGAGATAGAACATTTTGTAAATGATTTTAATAATTTTTATCAATGTGAAAAATCAAAATGGGAAAATGCAAATGATTTACTGAACGATCAAAATGTGCAAAGAATCGGAGAAGCAACAGACAAATATACTTTAACAAGATTCTGCGACGCAAATCAAGAACCAAATCCAGACACAACAGCTCCTGTAATAACAAATATTCAGACAAAT
>CAYVCF010000009.1:0-17860 GCA_964450135.1 Candidatus Woesearchaeota archaeon | reverse complement strand
TTTAAAGTAAAATCTCAAGAACCAAATCCAGACACAACAGCTCCTGTAATAACAAATATTCAGACAAATCCTTTAATGCCTTTTATTAATTATGGAGACGAGCAAAAAATAAATATTTATTTTGACAGCAACGAATATCCAATTGAAATAAAATTAAAATTATACAACGAAAATCAAGAATTAATAAATTCTCAAGGACCAATTGAAATTCTAAGCCCAAATTATTTTCCAGTAAATTATTTAGTTCCAGCTCAACTCAGCGACGGAGAATATTATCTTTATATGACTGCAATTGACAACGCAGAAAATTCAAAAGAATATTTTGTTGGAAAATTTAAAGTAAAATCTCAAGAACCAAATCCAGACACAACAGCTCCTGTAATAACAATAATCAGTCCAAACAAAATTGAGAGAACTTCAACAATTTTATTTAAAATAAAAACAAACGAACAATCTAAAACATGGTTTAGTTTAGATAATGAAAATTTCAAAATGAATGACGTCGGAGAAAATACATTTATTTACACTTTAAAAGATATGAAAGAAGATGAATATAAAATTATTTTTTATGCAGAGGACTTATCTGGAAATAAAGCAAATAAAAAATTAGAATTTGAAATTGATTTTTATGATCAAGAATCTTGTTCAAATTGCAATTCAAATAATTTTCAAACACTTGAATTTAACAACAACGCAATTCAAACTCAACCAAATAAAATAATTTCTTCAAGTCCTCAAGAATCTGTAGATCTGAATATTATTGCAGAAAATCCAAGTAGAATAAATTATATTTTATGGATTTTTATTTTTGGAATTTTAATTTTGTTAATTCTTATCTTAATTGTTTATCTTTTAAGAAAATAAAAGAATAAGAAAAATTTAATAATTTCTTTTTTCAAAAGAGTTTAATATCGACGACAAAATAGTTGAATTAAAAGTTTCGGTGAAGCCGAGCGACTTCAATAATAATCCCTGAGTTTGAAGGGGATAGTTTTATTCTTAATTGAAAAATAAATCGCGACTTCGTCGCCAAATTTATTATTTCCAAAACGGCTTTCAGATAATTTTTCCACAACAGATAGATTAATACAAAACTAATTTTTCACTCTTGGTCCAACTTAATTACAATTTTTATAAACCCACTTAAATTTCATTTATTTTTTATGCGGATATTAGGCGCTAAAAATTTCTGCAAAATTTTGGCGACATTCAAATGACATTGCATTTGAAGTATTCGAATAAAGACAACCTGCGGTTTTCTTGTAGAGTTTTCCCTTTAGTTGCGGTTAAGCAGTATTTTTTAATGCCTCTTGCAATACTGCACGTTCGAATCTAATTAATTTATGCGGATATTAGGATTCGAACCTAAGTAAGCACTAAGCTAACAGGTTTCTAAGAAAATTTTTTGCGTTTATTTTTTCGCAAAATTTTCTCCTAAGCCTGTCCCGTTTGACCACTCCGGCATATCCGCATTTCAAGGATGTGGGAAATTCTTTCCCTAAATTATTGAAGAAATATTGAGTATAAAAAACTTATTGAAAAATATTTTTTCAAAGGAGTTTAATTTTCTTTTCCAAATTTCCATTTCTGCTGTCTTAGATTAAATTTCGCTCTTGCACGCAAATTAATCTCGGAGATTCTTAATTAAAATAATCGTGTCATCTTTAATTTTCATTTTTTCTCGTCGATGATTTGGAAGATTATTTTATAGGAATAATTAAAAATCCTTCAACAATTTTAGAATCTTCTGTGCCCTTCATATGAGGATTAAATAATTCAAAAGTTTCCTTATCAAGATTTTTTTCTGCAAGAAATCCAATGTAAGTTTGAGCATCTTCTCCATAAATTTGTTTTACAGAAATATCTTTAAATCCAAGAGGGCCCAAATTGTCATAAATTGGAACATCTTCAACAATATCAATAATATCTCTATTTTTTCTGAGATATTCTGAGGTTATTTGAGTTTTGTAAGGAGCTTCTCCAATAAGCATCTCGTAAATTATTTTATTCCGATAATACAAAACAGGCCAATAATCTTCGTCCCCATAAATCTGTTTTGCAATTTTGTCAATTGTTGTGTCTTGTTCAAGAACAAAAATTCCATTTTTATCTACATAACCCACAGAAATTTCTTCTTCAGAATTTTCTGTCTGAGTAGAAGAACTTTCTTTTTTAACAAGTGGAATTGAAATATATTTAAGATTCAAATTAACATCTGGGTCACTTTCAAGATTAACTCCAGAAAGAATTGGATTCAAATTTTTAACCTCATCTAAATCAACTTGATAATCTGTTCCTAATTTAATAGAATCTATTGCAGTAGAAATAGGAAGATTTTTATTTATAATTCTATAAATCAAAACTCTTTCAGTTCCTTCGGGTAACTTATAACACGGCGGATACATCATTGTTCCAGCAGGAATTTCCAAACTTCCTCCTTCAGGATCTTTATTTTCTAATCTATCTTCATTAGCATAATACCAAATCGGCCACAAATTTCCAAAACCAGATTGTTGTTCTGCAAAATCAAAAAGAGAAATTTCTTTTTCAACAACAAAATCATCAGTTATATCTAATTCACAAGAATAATCCAAATATCTTTTTGATTCTATATCTTTAATAATTTGAATTAATTTTTCTTTATTACTTTCCATCATATCCCAATAAAAAGTGACTTCTTTATGGTTAGAGACATAATCGATACTTCTCTGCAGGGCATTTGATAAACTGTTTTTATACCTTATTAATTCAGAAATATCTAAAGGAAATTTACCTCTCTCTTCGTCATTTAATGAGTCAATATAATCTTGTACATTTTTTTCATAGGATTGAATCCTGCTTTTTATATTACTTAATTCTTGATCGAATTTAGCTTCATTATCTTTTTGCCAATCTTCAAAATCAATCGCCTTAATTGCTCTAAAACCTGCTGTAATAGAATCAAGATTTTCCCTAATTTCAGAAATAATTCCTTGTGTAATTTGTTGAGATGCTTGAATTTCCCTCAATCTTTCAGAATCTTCTCCGCCAGTATAATAATCTTCTTCATTTATTTTCTCTCCACCCGCGCTCGCTCCCTCACTTCCACCCAAATCTCCCCCATATTCAAATTTCCCGTCGACAAAATTGCAACTTAAAATAATTTTAAAAACATTTGCAGAAAATCCTAAATTTACTAAATCCGTAATTGGCTGAATTTTTCCATTCTTAATATTTGCAACTGCCTTATCCTTTCCCCCAGAATAAAATATTTGATTTCCCTTAATATACAAATCAGAATACTCATCAAAATAATTTATCTTTTGCTCATCTCCAGATGCCTTTAATTTAAATCCTCTCACAGCATTTTTATTTTTTTCTTCTTGCGTTGCGCTTTTTATTTCAACAAACTCTTCATTTAAAAATAAATAATTTTCAGACAGCCATTTTATTCTTTCCTTTGCTTGAGGAGAAATTTTTTCGTCTTCACCAGAAACAATTATTCCATTTTCAGGATTAGCCAAACCAACCAATCTATTCAATCCCAAAATCTCTTCTTTAATTTCAAACCCAAATGCTTTTTTATCAAAATTCATTGTAAATCTTTGTTGTGAAATTAAAAAATCATATTCAAATGGTTTTTGAGCATTTGATACAAACGGATGAATATCTATTTCAAAAATTCCTTTGTCCTCATCTGCTTTTTTCTTTTTAACTAATTCATTTGCCCCAATAGCCATTTCAGAAAATGCTCTTGCTCTCAACAAATATAAAAATCCTTTTTGATTATTCCAGAAAACTTTTTCAAGAACAGAATTAATTAATTGAATTCTTTCTGTCTGAATTTGTTTATCTTTAATCTCTTTAACGCTTTGCGAAAATCCTGCTTCATCTAAATAATCTCCCTCGCTGTTTAAGATTTTTTGGTAATTTTCATTTTGTTCTTCTAACAAACTATTTTCAATTGTCTTGCTGTTTATCAAAGATTTTAAATTACTTGTATCAAGCCAGCAAATCATTTTTTGATTTCCGCAATAACCAACAGGCACCCAACGCGAACCATTTGTAGTTGCTTTTTCATCAGAACCCAAACCAGGATTTGCAGTTGCGCAAATTCTAATTATTCCGCGATTATAAATTGCAGGATTTAAAATTTCTTCAGCAGCAGCTTGTGCGTTCAAATTCAAACCGCTATACAAACTCGCGCTTCCAGAAACACATTCTGATTCTGTTGTAACTTGTTTTTCTTTTGCTTGTTCTTCAATATATTTATCTTTAATATAATCCAACGCAGCAGAAGTCGTGACCTCTTTGAAACCGCACTCTTCTTGGCCGTTCACATTTATGCAAAGTTCTTTGTAACCCGCAGTCGCTGTGAAGTCCTTTGTCTCAGATGCGTAACCGCCTTTTTCAATATAACCAGACGCAACATAAAGATTTGAATTCGTGTCTTGATAATACGAACTTTGCGAACCGCCTTTCAAATAAATTTTATAATACGCACGCGAGTCCTTTCCTGCATAAACATGATAAAAGACCTTGTAATGCGAAATAGGAGGATTAACAGCGTCGGTAAAAGGTATTTCATCAAATCTTCCATGGAACTGCGGAGGCGAGTCAGGATCTGTCATTGCATCAATAATTTTTCCTCCATCAGGATAACTTGCAGAAACAAAATTTTGACAAACACTTTCTGTCACACCTTCAGAAAGTCGCGCCTTAAATGCCTTGTAAGAATTTGCCGCGTAATATTGCGTGATATAATTTACTGACTTTTCTGCGTTTTGCCACGATGCCTGCACCCCCATATATTCTCCACCGCCCCGCACATTTTGTCCCATAATAAATTCTAATGTCTTTGGAATAATTAATTTAGCAAGAGGGATTGCATTTCTCCAGAAAAAATCGCACAAGCGAATTGAATAAATCTCGTCGCAGATTCCAACTGTCTGTCCTGTGTTCAAACTTTCTTGCAAACAATCTCTGTAAGAAGTTAAAACAGATAAATATCCATCAATTCCTGCTTTAATTCCTGTAAGACAAACAGGAACATAAATTCCTTCTCTAAAATTTGGCAAACAAAGTAAAGCGCTTCCAACAATTCCTGTTTGCACAACATCTGTAACTGGAAAAGTCCCACCAAAATCACATCTGCTCGACGGACAAATCACAGGATCGCAAACATTAAATAAAAGTTGACATTGTTTCGGGCTCATAAAATCTTGACACTGAACATCTGGAATATTTACTGCTGGCTCTCCAACTTTAAAAACATACTTGCCTCTTCCAACATCTATATTCACGGGTCTTCCATTGCTTGGATATTGTTTCTGTGCTTGCTCAACTGCTTTTTGTGCATCTTTAATTAATTTTGATGACTGAGTTGGATCTAATTCAGGAAAATTATTTACTGGCTGTCCTGTTGCAAGATTAACTTGCTCGCAAATATCGTCGCTGGTTGTTGATTCAGGGCCAGAAGCAATTCTATCTGTTCCAACATTGCAAACCCAAAAACTTGTAAGACGACCAGAAGCATCAACTGGTTTTATTCCTCCCAAAGTCGGTAAAGTTTGTTTTGTCGCAGCATACCAACCATTTTGCAAATCAAACGGCACAATCGCAGGCAAACCTTTGTATGGTTCTGTTTCATAATATTTTACAACAGGGGTTGTGCTACCTGAAACTGCAATAAATTTATTTTGATAGGTCTTGGCATTAACTTTTTGAAAACCAAGTTTAAGTGGATTTAGATTTAGAGAATTTGAAATTTCATTTAAGTTGTAATTATCTTCATTATTATCTAATTCAAAAGTTCTTGTAACAGAATTATCTGCATCTAAAACAACCATATATTCTTTTGATGTCGCGAGGTCCTTGTAAAACTGAACATTTGAATCTGGAGAAATTCCGCACGAATTTAATAGATTTACAGAATCATCTATGTCACAGATTGAAGAATAATCTACAAAACTATCTTGAACTTGACTGAACTTTACATCTTGAGAAAATTTAAATCTTGTAAGTTTCACACTCTCACCAGAATTAATTTGAACTCCGCCCAAACTTGATGAAAAATCTTTTACTTCATTAATCTGTTTTGTAGTTGAATAAATTCCAGACATCTGGGTTTTCAAAACTTCTTTAGAACGTGCGTCCAAAGTTGAGCCCCCGCTTAATTGAGAATTTAATTCCAAACTTCTTAATTCAGAAGTTGAAGTTGTCTTGTAATCCAAGTCATTTACAAAATCATCAATCTTAACATTATCCCCATTAACAACCATTGTGTCGCTACCAAATTTATTTTTCAAATTTGTTTTCAACTTATTTTTCCAGTCATCATCAAAATAATCTTTAGCCCATTTCTCGTCGTCAATTATTCTTTCTTGAGTTAAACCATTTGTTTTTTGATAGGGTTTTTCTGATTCTTTAATTTTTTCTTCCTGCGTTTTCATTGCTGAATAATATGTATCAACGTCTTTCTCAATTCCTGCAGAATTTTTTGTAAGACATTCATTTAAAGTTGAATATTCTTTTGCTTGAACTTTTTCTGTGCAAATTTCATACCAACCGCCCTTGCCCCTCATAATTTCTTGTCGAGCAATTGATTTTCCTCCGAGGTTTGAAAAAAATCCTTGAACAACTAAAGCCGCGCTTGTTCCTAAACATGCTGTCTTAAAGCCCTTGATTGCTTTTCCAAGTTTGTCTGACTTTTCATTCCAATCAGTAATTGTTTTATTTAATTTGTCAATTAATTTTTTTGTCTTGTCTGGCGAAAGTTCAATTGAATTTTTTTCAATTCCAATTTTAAAACCAAAATTAACTTCTGTTCCTGCGTTTTCAATGCTTGGATTCACAGAGACCTTTGCTGATTTTTTTAAATTTACATGCGTCAAAGTCAAAATATAACCATTTCCAACGCTTTGAGAAATATCTTTTTTCAAAACAGTTGTGTCTTGTGTTGTAATCCCATCCCAAACTTTTTTTAAAAAACGCGGGTCTCCATTATTCACATCAACTTTTGCTGACTCAATATCTAAATCTCTTAAAGAAATTACCAGAGGATTTCCATCTTCTCCTTGAGCAAATTCTTTTGGCAAAGTATAAATTTCTTCTTTTCCTAATTCTATTTTCACAGGCCCAAGTGTTCCTGATTTGGTTTCTTTTTTAATATAAATTTCTGCGCTATAATCCTGCTTAGCTGGTTTGTAAATTCCTTCAAAAGAAATGGTGTAGGCCTTGTTGTTTATCAGAACAGAATTTTTATTGCTGTCTGAACTTGAAGCAACAAAAGGATTTTTATTGCAAATTGTAAAAACATTTCCAAGCAAATTTGATTTTGGATAATTTATTTTAAACTCTTCGCAAAGTTCTTGCATTGTTTTTTTCTGATCAAACTTTTCTGAGAAATTTATTTTTTCAAATAAGGCCTGCTCGCCAAGTTTCAAATTCTCGTCGTCAAAATATTTTTCATCTGAATAACTTTTTATAATTCTGTCAAAATCATTTAAAGTATTGTCATAATATTCTTTTGCGATTTTTTCATTTGCGTCTTTCCCGCTTAAATCAATATCTATTGTGCTCCCAACTCCTGCTAATTTTATTACTAAATTTTTTTCTTTATCTTCAAAAATAGAATCTTGCATAACAACTCCAAATTTTTTGTTATAACCCATAGCAGAGATTGCTCTTTGAGTGGCTTCTCTATTTGCATTAGAAAACATTTGCGCCCACTCTCCAACTTTTGACGACGAGGTTGCTTCTAATTGCCGAACAACTACTTGAGTAGCCCTCATATCGCTGTCAGATAATTTTTCAGGATGTTCTTCTGAAGATGAAAGAATTACTGCGAACAAGTCCTCTGTGTTTGTGGATTTTCTTTTTGTTCCAACATATCCAAGATAATAACTTTTATCCTGAATCTGAATAATTTTTTCTCCTACGATAAAATCGTCTTCTGTTTTTTGTTCTGCAATCTCAACAACCAAATGAACGCTCGGAGTTATTTTTAATGGAAATGTTTTTGTTTTCTCGTCTGTTTTGCAATTTACAGAAATCTGTTGGGTAATTCCTTTTTCATCAAAATCAGTAATTCTACATTTATTATCCAAAAATAATTCGTCTTCTTTTACATTCACGACCTCGTCGTTTATTTTTAATTCTATATAAGTATCAACATTTTCAATTGCTTCAAGTTTTAAATTTAAATTTGCAAGACAATCAAAACCAGGAAGAGAAAGTTTTTCAGAACTTTTTCCTTTTTCTAATTCAACTGCGTTCAGTCGATCTAATTCTCCGTCGTAAAGAACAATTTCTGCAGAATTTTCCTGAATATCTTCAACTCGCAAAAAGCCCCTTCTTTCCCAGAATCCATAACTCTTGTATTCCTCTTCCCATGTCTCGTCATCCATTAAAGGAAGATAAAAAGTTGTTTTGCCGACGCCAAACGCGTTTTGAATATCATATTTTATTTTTGCTGTAAGATTTCCCTGAACAAATTTTGGAATTGCAGAAGAATTTTTTTGCTTTTCTAAAACAATTACAACATAACCAATATTGCTCAAGACAGGTTTGTTCAAGTTTCCTTTAACCCCTAAAGCTGACTGCGCAGGATAAAACCCTATTCCAGAAATTGTCGACGGATATTGGCCAGAAAAACTAATGCTTTCAATTGCATCAACATCAATTAAAGGATTTAATTTTGTCGCGCCAAGTTCACAAAAAACAGGAACATTTTGTTCTTCAAGTAAATCAGAACGCACAACAGCCGGAGTGCATCCAAAAGGATTTATTTGAACAATAAAGTCCTGTCCTGCATTGCACATTTCTCTGTGAAGAGTTGAAGAAAGCGAACTTGTAATCCCAGCAGAAGAAGCATAACTCGGAGTTGAACGAGTATATCCTGACGACGCTGATGATGAAAAGGAAATTAAAAATACAATTAATAAAATTCCTAAAAATATTTTTCCAAAACTTCGCGCGTTCATTTTTCTTTCCTCATTTTATATTTTTTATAAACCCAACCAATCAAAACACCGACGACAAAATAAAAAATTAGATTAATAAGAAGCAAAAACCAATCATTTAAATTAAAAAATAAAATAGACGGAAAATAAATTAAAACAGGATAAATCACTGATTTATATTCCCAATTTATAAACAAAAAAATTATAGTTAAAATTGAAAATATTAAATAAATTCCCGCTCCAATCATTCCCCCTTTAAGTAAATAATTTTTCTTTTTCTCTTTTCCAATTTCTAATTTTTTATTTTTCATCTTATTTAAAATAAATATCCAAACCTCTTTCTTCAAATGCTAAATAATTTACTTGCAATTCTTCCAATGATTTTGGCGTCGGTAAACTCTCTGCATTAATTTCAACAATTTCGGAATTAATTAGCTCTGACTCTACAATATAATAATTTTCAGTTCCCCCTCCAGCCAAGACATTTGAAATAACTTGCGCAGGAATTTCAACTTCAAAACATTTTTCTTTTGTCAAACCAAATATGCTTCCCAAACCTGATTGAGGAATTTCAATGCATTCACGATGAGTCGTTGCTTCAAGATTTATTGAAGAATTTTTGTAAACAGAAACTTGAACCTCATATTGTCCTTCAGTTAATTCAACAGATTTTTGTTCGGGATAAATAATTGTTTTTGAAATTCCCGACTCAGACGAGAAACTTATAATCGCCTGACCAGAATAATTCTGTCCGGAAATTTTTAATTTAATTTCTTTTTCATAAAGTTTTTTCAAATTAATTTCTGCTTCTCCTGTTTCAATTGAAGAATAAATTGTTTTTCCGTCGTCAAATCCATTTGTCTTTGCCCTTATTAATCCATTCACGCATTGCGGAAGTTCTGCAGATAAAATTCCTCCAGAACTTTCTCCAATTTCACATCGTGTTCCAGAACATTCAAAAGAAATATTTGCATCAATTGAATTAAAATAATTATCATATGTCTTTATTGTTGTAAAAACATTTTTGTTCTCGCATAATTCATCCACTTCTCCTGCAATTGCAATCGCCCCTTCAACTGGCTCTCTTGGATTATTTCCAGAAATAACAACCGCGACAGGAAACTGGAAAATTTCTTCTCCAGAATAAATTTGAACTAAGACAGGATAATTAACATTGTAAACAAAATGATAAGGCACATAACAAAATCCTAAAGCGCCTAAGCCAGCTTGATTTCCAACAGGATTTGAAATTAAAACAGGCCCGTCAGAGGGATTTACTTCAAACCCATGTGGCCATTGCTTGGAATTTAAAAACATCACATTAACCTTATTTGAAACCCCAGCGTCTACGACAAAATATTTATTTTCTTCTTTTGTCAAAGAAAAATCACCTCCTTTAATTTTCAAAGCAAGAACATTTGATTCAATTGCGTTTTCAAGTTCATCAAAAACATCTTCAGCATTCCAAATTTTTGGACTGCAAGTTAGTTCAACTCCGTCGACAGGAGCATAAAGTCGCAGAACATCAATTCCGTATTTTTCCAAGAATAAAGAGTCCTGTTCATAATCATAAATTTTTTTTGCTGACTCATAAAGTTCTCCGAATTTTGACTTTACAGAAATTTTGTGTGAGTTTACAACTGCTAAATCATTTGCTTTTGAAATTTGCATTTCCATCTCTAACTCAACCTGGACTTCCTCTGATTTTATTTTAACTTTTGTTTTTGGACTTCCCTGATCAATTTCAAATCCCTGTGAATAATAAATATCATAAACGCAATTTCTAATTTTGTCGTCGATAAATATTGAAAGTTGGTCCTGCATTTCCTGAATTGTTGGAACTTGTTGTTTTTGAATATTATTTCCAGAAACATAATACCAGTAAGGAATATCATTTCCTAAAAAATTCAGTTGAGAAGAAAACGGCATATAAAGAGAGCCCGACTCAAATTTCGGCAATTCAATATATCCTGCTTGTGATTCAAGAACATTAATTCCAATTTTTGTTTTATCTTCTAAACATTGCAAAAAAGTTTTATAGACGGGCTCAAGATTCGCGGGAATTTCTGCAGAAAAAATACTGCTTCTGAAGACCACGAATAAAACTGCAAGGGCGACGATTACAATCGCGATAATTACAAACGGAGTCACCTGTGCTTTTTTTAAAAAATCAGTTTTCATTTTTTTTCTTTTTTCCAGCCCTTTCTTTAATTAATTCAATAATTTCTGTATTAATATCTTTTGTCAGATTTGATTTAAATTTTTCCCAGAGAACTTCGTCTTCAATAAGCAGAAGGTATTTTTTCATCTTAAATTTTCCTCATCGTTTTTTGAAAATTTAATGAGGTAAAAATTTCCTGATTTTTTCATCTTAAATTTTCCTCATCGTTTTTTGAAAATTTAATGAGGTAAAAATTTCCTGATTTTTTCATCTTGAACCTCCGAATGAAGTAAGGGGTTTAAGAGACAGAAAAATTACTATTTTTCTGTATGCGAAGTTTTCTCCTGAAAACGAGCAGACAGAAAATTTCTTATTTTCTGTATTCTTTCCAAATTTTTTTGATTTCTCAATTTGGAAAGGACAGAAAACTTCCTGTTTTCTGTATGCAAAATCTTTAATGGCGATCTGTGCGAAGGCACAGCCGAGATTTTGCAATCGTTTTTTGTTTAATTGAAATAGTTTTTCCATTCAACCTCTTGAAAAGCAAAAAGAATTTTGAGTATATAAATCTTGTTAATTAATTACTTAGTAAGTTAGATAGTAAGTTAGGAAAGGTGTTTTTGATTAGGAAAGTATTACTTTCAACCCCAATAATTTTTCCAATGTGGAATTGCCTTTTTTAGTTATAAAATAATCCACTTTTTGATGCCCAATATTTTGTTTTTCAATAAGATTTTTCTTTTCCATTTCTTTTAAAACATTTTGTAAAGTTGTGTGTGAAACTTTTGTTTCTTTAAACAGAAGTGTGTATTTTGATTTGCCCTTGCTCAATATTTGTAATATTTCTAAGATGCATTTGACTTTGGTTATTTCAAAGATCATAAAAAATTCTCCCAACATTTATAAATAAACACTACATCGATTTATCGATGTCAGAACGACCCAAATCTCTAATTGAAGAACTTCCAAAAATAATAGAAAGAGGAAAAAAGGAAGCTCAAAAAATTCTCGATGGACTTTCTGGAAAAAATAAAATAACTTTACAAACAAATGAAATGGTTTTACCTTCAAAAGATAATTCTGGAATTTTTAAGGGACAAATCAAAGAAATAAAAAATCAAGAATGGTTTAATCGTTTAGTTTATGGAGATAATCTTTTATCTATACAGGCACTTTTAGCCGGAGATTCACAAACAGGGCTCTCTTCAATGAGGGGGAAAATAGATTTGATTTATATTGACCCTCCATTTGATAGCAAGGCAGATTATAGAACAAAAATACATCTTCCAGGAACAGATATTGAACAAAAGCCAACAGTAATTGAACAATTTGCTTATTCTGATACTTGGAAAGACGGAACAGTTTCTTATTTGCAAATGATGGTTCCAAGATTTATTTTAATGAGAGAACTTTTATCAGATAGAGGTTCTCTTTGTGTCCATTTGGATTATCATGTAGGGCATTATGTTAAAATTATTTTAGATGAAATTTTTGGAAGAGATAGATTTCTCAATGAAGTTATTTGGAAAAGGAAATTTGGAAATGCGGCAGAAAGTCGGCAGTTGGGTGCTGCTTATGATACTATTTTTGTGTATACTAAGTCCAATGAATATCTTTTTAATCAGATTAGACAAAAAGATTCTGAACATGTAAAAAGTTATATTGAAAAGCGATTTAATCGTATTGATGAAACTGGCAAACATAAAGGAAAACGATGGATGCCTTATCCTTTAGCTAATCCAGGAGATCCAACCCCTAATTTAGTTTATGAATACAAAGGATATAACCCTCCTGCTAAAGGTTGGAGAATGATTAAAGAAAAATTGGCAAAATTGGATGAAGATGGAAGAATTTATTTTCCAGAGAGTAAAAGTCAAAGGTTACAGGAAAAGAAATTTTTAGAAGAATATGAAGGTCAACCGATTAATAGTTTATGGCAAGATATATTTGTTATTAATTCTCAAGCTAAAGAAGCTTTAAGTTATGGAACACAGAAGCCAGAGCAACTACTTGAAAGAATACTTTTTTTGTTTAGTAATGAGGGTTCAATAGTCGCAGATTTTTTCTCTGGCTCTGGAACAACAGGAGCCGTCGCTGAAAAACTCGGAAGAAAATGGATTATGTCTGATTTGGGAAAACCTGCTTGCATGATTATGAGAAAAAGATTAATTGACCAAGATGCAAAACCATTTTTATATCAATCAATCGGCGACTATCAAAAAGAACAATTTGAAAAATCTGAATTTAAAACAATCGGCGACTTATCACAAAATGTTTTAAATTTATTTGGGGCATTACCTTTCAAAGAGGAAGAGGCATCTGCAAATTTGGGCTATATAAAATATTCAAAAACTCTTGTTTTAGTTGATTCTCCGTCGAAGATGACCGGTTATAACACTCTCAAGAAAGCGCAGGAGTTAAGAGAAAGTTTTATGGGGGGTTGGGAAAAGGTTATTATTCTCGGATGGAATTTTGTTTTTGATATTGGAAAAATAATTGATTCATTAAAAGATAAAAAATTAGAAGTTTTAGTTATTCCACAAAATCTTTTAGATATGTTAAAATCAAAAGCAAGCACAGAGGACTTAGCCAAGAAAATAAGATTTTCTTCTTTGCAATATTTAAAAATAAAATCAATTCAAAAAAAGGACTATGGAAAAGAACAAGAAGAAATAATTGTAGAATTAGATGATTATGTTTTGCTCTCTCCAGATGTTCTTCCCTTAGATAAAGAGAATCAAGAAAAATTATCTGCGGTAATAGAAAAAGAACCATTAAGCTTAATTGAATATTGGAGCATTGACCCAGATTACGACGGAGAAGTTTTTAGAAGTAAATGGCAGGATTATCGAGGGAATACTGAAAACGACAACGACGAATTTAAAGTTATAAAAAAAGCAAAACTAATTCTTCCAAAAACATCCAAAAAAAGAAAAATCTGCGTCAAAGCCGTCGATGTTTTTGGTTTTGAAAGTGTTGCTGTTGAGGAGATAAAATGATAGGATTTATGAATTTTCAAGAATGGAGAGGATTTTCTAAAAATATTCTTGCTGGAATATTTGGAGGTTTAGTTGTTGCAGGTTGGCAATTATCTTATGAACTATTAAGCGAAGCAAAAATTTGGATAAGAATATTAGTACCTTCATTAATAACATTAGTATTTTTTGTTTTAATGATTTTATTTTTAAGATGGCTTTTTCTTAAGAAAGAAGAGAAACAAAAATTTAACAAAAAATTAGATTTAGAACCGAAGAATGTTTTGTGTAAAAGTTTATTAAGTAAGATCTGGGAACCAGAAGATAAATGGATATTTGGAATTTTATTTATTATGATTTCATTCATTCTCTTACAAAAATATTTATTATTAATCCTGCCTATCTCTTGGAGTCCTTGGATATATATTGGAATTTCATTTTTATTTCTGCTAATCTCTATAAAAATTTTAAAGCCTAAAAAATGACAAACGCAAAATCACTCGGAACTGGAGAAATGCCTTTGAAGTTTGCAAGAGAAATTACTGAAATAGTAAATAAAGAATGGAAAGATGGAACTTTTTTACAAAAAGTTTCTCCAATTACCAAAGATTTACTTAGATTTTGGGACCCAAATGGAAGTTGGAAAGATCAAAGAGATATTCAATTTCACGAGGGACAATGGCAAGCAATTTTAAACACAATTTATGTTCACGAAATTTTGAAAACAAAAAATATAAAAGATTTGTATATGACAATAAACAAAGATTTATTTGCAGAATTTATCAATATTGTTTCTCATGAAAAAGAAAAATACGAACATCCTCAATATTGCATAAAAATGGCGACAGGAACAGGAAAAACTTGGGTGATGCACGCAATTTTAATTTGGCAATTTTTAAATTCAAAATATGATGAAGAAGGTTCAGAAAGATTTTCAAAAAATTTTTTATTAATTGCTCCTGGATTAATTGTTTATGACAGATTATTAGATGCTTATTTAGGGAAAAAAATAAATAATAAATCAAGGGATTTTGAGACATCTGATTTTAAAAAATTTGAGAATTTATTTTGCCCGCCTTCTTACAAAAACGAAATTTTTGGGTTTATTCAAAGTTCAGTTGCTTCAAAAGATGAAATTGGGAAAAAAATAACTGGCGAGGGCTTAATTGCAATAACTAATTGGCATTTGTTAGTTGATGAAAAAGAATTTGACGACGAGGATTCTGCGTTTGACTCTCCGCATAAAATAATAAAAAAACTTTTGCCAATAACTCCTGGAACCTCAGCAGGACATTCTTTAGAAGAATTGGACAATAATTATTTTAGAGGAAAAGAATTAGATTTCTTGTCTAAATTAAAAGATTTAATTGTTTTTAACGACGAAGCGCATCATTTAGGAGAATTTAAAAAATCAGATGAAACATTTGATAAAAAATGGCAAAAAGCAATTTCAGATATTTCTAAAAATAAAAAAGAAAAATTTGTTCAGATAGATTTTTCCGCAACACCTTACACTGTGACTGGAAGCAAGAAAAGAACAAAACATTTTTTCCCGCATATAATTATTAATTTTGATTTGAGAACTGCAATCTGGGCGGGATTAGTAAAAACCGTTGCAATAGACAAAAGAAAAGAGATTGCTACTTTGCCGTTGGACTTTAAGGCAGAAAGAGAAGAAAAAGGAAAAGAAATTCAATCCCTTTCAGAAGGACAAAGGATTATGTTAAGGGCAGGATTAACAAAATTAAAAAGATTATCTGAAGGATTTAAAGAACATGATAAAAATAAACACCCAAAAATGTTAATTATGTGCGAAGAAATAAAAGTAGTTCCTTATGTAAAAAATTTTTTAATACAAGAAGGTTTAAGTGAGGAAGAAATTGTAGAAATCCACTCAAAAAAATCAGGAGATATTTTAGAAACAGATAAATTAAAATTATCTAATCTTGATAAATCAGAAAATCCCAAAGTAATAATCTCTGTTTTAATGTTAAGAGAGGGCTTTGATGTGAATAGCATCTGTGTTATTGTCCCTCTTCGTTCAAGTTCATCTTATATTCTGTTGGAACAAACTATTGGAAGGGGCTTAAGATTAATGTGGAGAGAAAAAGATTATGAAGAATTAAAAGAAGAAAATAGAAAGAATTTATTAATAAAAAAAATTGAGCCTACAAATTATTTTGATATTTTGAGCATTATAGAACATCCTGCATTTATAGAATTCTATAACGATGAATTAGGGGATGCTATTGGAAAAATTAAAGAGTTGCCAACAAAAGAAAGAGTCGTCGGAGATTTAATTAAAGTGGGGTTAAAAGAGAGTTACTCCGAATATGATTTATTTTGGCCAATAATCATTCATGACAAAGAAGAAAGATTTGAAGATATAGAATTATCTTTGGAAAATTTGAAACCTTATCCAATAAAATTAGAAGAATTAAAACCAATTGTAAAAGAAGGGGATGTCTTTTATGGAGAAGAGATAACGGTTAAAACAAGATTTGGAGAATACTCGGTAACTGCAGATATTTTTAATGCAAAAAGTTATCAGCAATTTATTCAAAAAGTTGTTAATGCAGTTTCTTCTGTTCAGATAAAATTAGAAGACAAACGAAAGTCCCAAGAATTTCCTCTTATGCAAATAAATTCAGCAAAAATTGCTAAGTTGGTTGATGTTTATATTAGACATAAACTTTTTGGTAAAAATTTCGAACCTTTAGAGAATAACAATTGGAAAATTTTAATATTAACTGAGGGAAAACTCATAAAACATATTGTAAAAAATATAAGTCAAGAGATTTATAATTTGCAAAAAAGATTAAAAGTTTTAGATGCAACAATAATCAAAAAATGGTTTTCTGAAGTTGGTGAAATAAAAATTAGAGAAACTTATGCTTTAATTGTTGCTAAAACAATTTATTCCAAAATCAGTTTTCCTTCAAACAAAGGAGGGTTTGAAAGGGCATTTATCAATTTTATCGACGCTGATTCAAAAGTAAATTCTTTTGTAAAAATAAACGAGCATACTTATAATTTTGCAAATATTCTTTATGTAAGAAGTGATGGAATGTTAGCTCATTATTTCCCAGATTTTTTAGTTAAAATAAAAGACAAAATTTTTGTTGTTGAAACAAAAGCAGAAAGAGATTTGAATCAAGAAGATGTTTTGAAAAAAAGATTGGCTACCTGCGATTGGTGTGATAAAGTCAATGAATTAAAACCAGAAGACCGAATGAATTGCACTTGGCAATATATCTTACTCGGAGAAAAAACTTTTTATGCTCTGCAAAAAAATGGAGCAAATATTTTAGATATATTTGAATCCCCTGGAGTAAAAAAGACAAAAGCAAAACTTAAAGGAAAACTTGGTGGATGGGATGAAAAACTTCTTGATGGAAAAGAATATTAAAATTTCCCAAAAATTTTTTCAATCCAAAATTATCTTCTCTTAAAAAATTCTTCTCCCTTAAAACCCCGGACTCAATACACTTGTCTTTTTGAAAACAGTAAGTAAACCGACGATGATTATAATTATTGAAGAAATTAAAATTATCCATCTGTCAATTATTGAAATTGAAGCAGGAATTGCAATCCACTTAAAAAAAGAATTTAGCAAATACGCGCCGAGAATTATCTCAATAATTCCGAAGATAGATTTGAAATTCATAATTCAACTAAAAGATTTATATATTTAAACCTTTTTATTTTTTTGCGGTCTCATAGTCCAATGGCTAAGACATATCCTTGACGATGGGTTTCTTTTAATCCGAAAATTCTAGAAA
>CAYVCF010000008.1:0-20506 GCA_964450135.1 Candidatus Woesearchaeota archaeon | reverse complement strand
CGGAAACAGAATTGTTCAATTTGAATTTGGAGAAAACAGCGTCGATGTTTCAGGTCTGCACAAAAATCAAAAAATTTCTCCAGGAGAATCAATCGGACTTGTGACTGCGCAGTCGTTTGGTGAAAGTTCAACTCAAATGGTTCTTAACACTTTCCATATGGCAGGAGTTGCAGAAATGCAGGTTACTTCAGGACTTCCAAGAATTATAGAAATTTTTGACGCAAGAAAAAAACCTTCGTCGCCAAAAATGGAAATTTATCTAAACAAAGAATACAACAATGAAAAAGGCGCGACAACATTTGCAGAAAAAATCAAGGAAGTCACTCTGAAAGAAATTGCTTCTGAGATAAATCTGGATTTTAGCGACAAAAAAATTGAAATAAAAATCAACAAAGAAAGTTTGAAACAAACTCATGTTTCCACAAAAACCATTGTTGAGCGACTGAACGAACTTGGATTCAAAGCAAAAGAAAAACCTGATTCAATTTCTTTAAACGCAGAAGAGATGGACTTTAAAGCGATTTACAAACTCAAAGAAAAATTAAAAAACACAATTATTTCTGGAGTTAAAGGAGTAAAACAAATTTTAATTGTAAAAAGAGAAAAAGATTTTGTTGTCTTGACACTTGGAACAAACTTGAAAAAAATGATTGAGCTGAAAGAAGTTGACACAGACAAAATTGTTTCAAATGATTTGTATGAAGTCGCAGAGGTCTTTGGCATTGAAGCTGGAAGACAATTAATTATCAATGAGGTCTCAGAGGTCTTGAGAAGTCAGGGAATTGATATTGATATGAGTCATCTTGATTTGGTTGCCGACGCTATGACTGACACTGGTTTGGTTAAAGGAGTTACAAGAATGGGAATCATCGCTCAAAAAACTTCAATTCTCGCGAGAGCAACTTTTGAGACCCCTGTGAAACAATTTGTAAATGCAACGATAAAAGGAAACAAAGATATGCTTAGCAGTGTTATAGAAAATATAATTGTAAATCAGCCAGTGCCTGTTGGAACAGGGCTTCCAGGACTTCATGTAAAAGTTATTGGGGCTTTGGCAAAAGAAGAAAAAGACAAAAAAGTCGCAAAGAAAAAAATAGTTGAAGCGACGAATAAGTAATTTTTTAATTTTACCGACGAGAGAATTGCGGAATTTCCGAAGCTGTTTGGATTTTTTCGCACTCAAATTTTTAAAAAGAAATTTTTATTCTGAGCCCCCAAATTTTTATTTGGAAAATAATTCTGCAAATGACGAGAAAAAAGTTGAAGACGATCAAAAATTTGCGACTAATTTTAATTCAGAATTTCAAAGATTATTTACCTTTCAAATAATTGCGACAAAGTCGCTAAATTTTTTCCAGCAAAATATTTTTTCTTCAAATTTTTTTCTTTTCAAATAATTTAAAAACAACTTTTTCTTTTAACAAATATGAAAATTTTATTTGTCTGCAAACACAATCGTTTTAGAAGTCAGCTTGCAGAAGGATTTTTTAAAAAATATAATCATAACAAAAAAATAAAATTTAACAGCGCTGGAATTTTTAAAGGGGATCCGATTGCGCCAAATGTTAAAAAAATTGCAAAGCAATTTAAAATCCGCGTCGGAAAACCAAAAGCAATCAGCGAAAAACTTCTTAAAAAAATTGATTGGGTTGTAATTGTTGCTGACAATGTTCCGTCGTCGCTGTTTACTAAAAAAAATATTGAAAAAGTTTTGGTTTGGAAAATTCCTGATACTTCACAAGAGAATTTTTCTGGAATTAAAAAAATTGCAAAACAAATTGAAAAGAAAGTTTTGGAGTTGGTGAAAGAGTTTAATTAATTGTTGTTTGCAAAATCAATTTTATCTTTTTCATTTCACAATTTCATTAACTAATTCTGCCATAACTCTGATAAATTCTTGAGTTCTTTCCTGCCAAGTATCAATCATCACGCCTTTTAATTCTGTAATTTCTCCATGAGTAATTTTTTTGTGCAAAGTGTGAAGTTCTCTAAACCAATCAATATATTTTGATTTTAATTTTTCAGAATCAACAAAAGTTTCTTTAAGATTAATTGGAATATGTTCCGGGCTTGGGGGTAAAACATCTGATGCAATCAAGGCCGCCTGCGATGAATCAACCATTGCCCAATAAAGCCCTTCAATGCAATTTAATTCAGAGACCTTGCTTCTCGCAAAATGCATTGGAGCGCGTTGAAGAAGATTATAAACTGATTCTGGTGTGGACTTTATTTTTCCATTTTGCAACAAAAACTGAAGCGGTTCAAAAAATCCTGCGAGGTCAATTAATGTTTCGCCATATCTTAAAATATTTATTACAACAGGATCTCCGCGAAGAAGGTCTTCCCACCAAGTGCTTAACTTTATTGTGTTAATGTGCAATTCTTTTTTGTAAGGATTTATTCTCAAAATTTTTTCAAGTTCTGTTCTATACCATGCAATCATTTCTTGGTCCCATTTTATTGTCAAGTCGTCGATAATAATTATCAAATCAATGTCAGAACCAACGACTGCGGTTTTTTTTACAATAGACCCAAACAAGACAACTGCTTTAATCATCTTGTCAAATTTTTTGCAAATCTTTGTAGCAAAGTCCAACGCGATTTCGTGCTCTGTTTTCAAAAACAGCGACGGAAATTTTTCAATATTAATTTTTCTTGGTTTATTTTTTACAATAACTGCATTTTCATCTTTAGAATTTTTTTCACCCAACTTTTTTTCTTTCATATTCTCTAAAATATATATTGAAATTCAAGTTTTTAAATTTGATGCTTGATTGAGCGTGTGTAAACTATTTTTGCAGATTTTTATTTAATTCAAAGAAGTCCGCCCAATCACCTATCTCAATTAGAATATCAACGTCGCTATTTCTTTTTTGTTCTCCTCTTGCATAACTTCCAAATATGCCTGCTTTAGTAACATTATATTTTTTTAAAATAGGGGCTATCTTTTTCTTTATCTCTTCAAAATTTATTTTAGAGTTATCTTTTTCTTTCACAATTTAGAGATATACACTAAATTTTTAAGTCTTTGGTTTTTACTTTTTTCAAAAGAATGGAAACAAATTTTCTCGTCCCTAATTCAATTTTTATAAATATCTTTTCTGTGTCCCAGTTTCAAAATAAAGATAATTAATTTGTCTTTTTTTATTTGATAAATTGCGCGATATTTTTCTATTCTCAAACTCCAAAATCCTGAAAGATTTGCTGTCAAAGGTTTTCCAAGTTCTGGATTTTGTTTTAGCTTTTCAATTTTTTTACCGACGATAATTTTAGAAGAATTGTCTAATTTGTTAAAAAAATTTTCTGCATTTTTTTCAAACTTAATTTTGAACATTCAAGTTCAGCCTCTTTTTCATATCTTCCCAATCTGTCCATTTTTTTGGATTACCCAAATTTGAAACAGCGTCGGCAAGTTCGTGCATTGTTTCAGGATCAGAAATAATTTCCAAAGTTTCTACTAAAACTTCTTTATCATTTTCAGCAGAACAATTTTCAACTAACCTTATCAAAAGTTCATTATAAGTTTCTCGAGGATGAATTTTCAAAAAATCCAATTTTCCTTTTACTTTTTCATCTAATTGAATTGTTGTAACCATAATCTACTATAGCCAGATCTAGTTTATAAACTTTTTTACAGAACACTCTAAAAATCTCTTGTTCAAACTAAAGCCAGAAACTATCTGCTATCTTAAAAATAAAATTATCCAAATAAGGCAGATAGTCCTTCTGCTGCTGCGGCTTTTTTCTCTTCTTTTGGCGCTTCTTCTTTTTTCTCTGCGTGTGTTCCACTTGCAGGAACAGAACTTGCTACAACACTTGCGTTTTTCAGCTCATTCTCGATATCAACGCCTTTCAAACTTGCAACAAGAGATTTTATTTTACTCTCGTCGACATGTTCGCCAACAGCCACAATAACTTTAGTCAGGTTTTCCTGATTTATTTCTTTGCCTGCTTTATGTAAAAGCAAAGCTGCATATATGTTTTGCATTTTAATTTACTCCCTCTGTTTTATTTTCAGGAGTATGATTTTTGTCGTCGGAATTTTGAAATTTTTCTAAAACTTTTGCTTCTCTTTCTGCTTTTTGCAATAATAATTTTATTGTGTCGTCTGAAACATAGCCGATTGAAACTGCGAAAGGCAAGACCCTTGCAAACGCGTCTTTCAAATTCATCAAAGTTTCTTCTCTATTAATTTTTATTTCAGAGTAAAATTTATTTTCTTTAACATCAAATCCCGCGAGAGGAATGAACCCAATTGAAAAAGGTTTTATATTTAATTTTGACATTACGTCCGAGGCCTTTTCAGAAATTTTTTCACCTTTTTTTACAATTACTTTATCTTCTTTAATATGAAGTTTCCCATCTTGAACTTGAACTTTCAAACCAACTGCGCCCAACTCAGAAATTGCTGGGCCTGGAACTAATTCTGTTGCTCCTGCTTTCACGACAATATCTTCTGGAGCTTCTTGTCCTGGTCTTGCTTTTGCAGGACTTTTATTTTTCAAGAGTTCAACTGAAAGTTCAAACGCGTCCAAGTCAGAAAATAAAACAGCGATACTGCTTTCAATTTTGCTTTCTATTTTTTTCATCTCTGAATTTTTTGCTAAATCAATTGCTCTTAAAATTAAATTTCTTTTTGGAAGTTTTACAATTGCTTTTGTTCTTAATTTTTTTGAAATTTCCTGATATTGCGACGCTGGAAGATCGCGAATTGATGCAAGTAAAATTGTTTTTTTTCCTTTAACTAAATCTGCAAGCTCGCTTACGATTTTCTTTTTTTCCTCAGAAACATGCGCCTTTCTCTTTTTTGTTTCTGAGGCAATAGAATTTACCTTAGGAAATTCTTCAGCGTCTGACACGTGTGCTTTCATTTGTTTCATTATCTTATCCTTATTTTTTCTGGTTTAGTCATTGTGAATTTTATTTCAATATTTTTTACATTTTCTTTATTTCTCGGCAGGTCTTTTAAAACAGCGTTGTAAATTGTCAAAATATTTTCAATAATGTCGTCGTCTTTCATGCTTCTTTTTCCAATTGCGAGTTTCAAACTTGATTCTTTTGCTTTTATTTTTACATTGTTGTTAATTTTCTTTTTTATTTCTGCAATTTCTTTTTCACCAGCGTTTAGCAAAATTCCAAGTTGTGGCGACGGCATTTTTCCAGCAGGACCTAAAACTCTTCCAAAGGTTGTTGCGATTTTCGGCATCAAAGAACCTTGCGCAATAAAAAAATCATATTTCTTAACTAATTTTTTCATATCACTTTTGGTTTTGAATTTTTTAAAATCGTCCTCGGTAATTGTATCAATGTGTTGATTTTTACTTTCTAAAAATCCGCAGACCTTTTTGTCTTTAATTTTGTGTGGGACATTAACAAATAAATTTAACTGGGTCTTTTTCAAATCAAATTTTTGCAGATTTATAATTAAATCAATTGATTCGTCAAACTTTCTTTCTTTTGATTTTCTTAATTCAATCAAAGATTTTTTCAATTCGTCTTGTATTTCCATTTTCCCTTGTCTCCCACATTATTCGCGCAAACATAGAATTTATTTTGCAACGATATGGTTCAATCGACAGAAGTTTTGAGAATTTGCGGTTTATAAAACTTCCGACGCAGTTTCAAAAAGTTTAAATAGTTTTTATGTTTATTTTTAAAATGGGGATTATTGCGCAAGAAAATATTATCGGTGCATGGGCATTTTTAATTGGAGTTATTTTAGCGGTGATTATCGGGCTTTCAACGACGTGGATTTCAATTCCTGCTTTAACAAAATACAGTGCATACATTTACGCGATTCTAATTGTTCTGGGAATTGTTGTCGGATTTTTAAATGTTGCGGGAAAAGATTCTCAAACATTTATGATTGCCGGAGTCATTTTAGTAATTGTCAGCCAGTTTGGAATGGACAGCGTAAATAAGTCCTTAATTGGAATTGGATTGGGTGATGTGATAAAATCTGTCTTCGGCGCTTTGCTGGTTTTGTTTGTTCCAGCGACGATAATTGTTGCCTTGAAAACAGTTTTTAATATTGCAAAAGTTTGAAATTATTGTAAAAATAATTCCCATACATAAAGTTTTTCAAAAAAAATTTTCTTTTCTGCAATTTTCTTTTTTTTATAATCTCTCCAATTTATTTTTTTAGTTAAAGAAGAAATTAATAAAAATATTTTTCCTTCGGAGTTTAAATATTTTTTAGATTGTTCAAGAAATTTATTGATTATCTCGCTTCCGTTTTTTCCTCCTGTTGTTGCTCTGCGAGATTCTTCATCTTCGCGTTCATCTTCTGGAAGATAAGGAGGATTAAGAATAATCAAATCAAATTCTTGCGGAGGTATTTTTTCAAAGAGGTCTGAATGGATTATTTTTATGTTTGCAAAATTTTTTTTAAGATTTTTTATTGTTTTCTCGTCGATATCTGTAAGAATTATCCTTTTTGGATTTGTATTCAGTTCTATTAAAGTTTGCGCGAGAATTCCAGAGCCAGCTCCAATCTCTAAAATTTTTGATTCTGATTTTTGTTTTAAAATTTTGGGCAAAAATTTTTTCAAGACCTCTTGCATAAGATAAGAATCTTCATCTGGCAAATAAATCATTTTAGAAAAGACCATTAAAAAAATTAATTAATTCCTGCTTAAAAAAGAAAACCGCGAATAAAACCCCCAAACACAAAATTAAAAAAAATAAAAGAAAAATAACAAGACCTTTGCTTTCAAAAAAGCTTTCCTTGGAATATGAATAAGAAGAAACATTTGGTTTTTGAATTATTTTTTGTTGAGAGGGAGAAAAATTTTGCGGAACATAAGACGAAACATTTTGTGGATAATTTTTTTGTGATTGTTGAATTGGAATTTTTGAAATCTGTTGCGAATTTGTCGACGGAGTTTTTATTTGAGAAGATTGTTGAGAAGGTTGAACTAATTGAGATTGCGATTGCACTACTCTTGCAGAGTCCTCAATATCTTGCCGAGAATAACCTGCATTATAAAAACTAATCATTGCTTGTTTCAAACTTTGTCCTCTTTTTATTCCATTCTTAATTCCTTCGACAATCATGGAGTTTATCATAATTATTAAAAGCAAAGCAGGTTTAAAAATTTGGGGGTAAAACTTATAAGTTCAGATGAATTAAAATAATTATGAAAAAAGGGCAGATTACAATTTTTATTGTTTTAGCAATTGTATTGGTTGGATTGATTTTATTATTCATTTTATTAAGAACAGGAATTATCCCAAATAATTTTATAGAAAGAAAAGAAATAAACCCAAACACTTTTTTAGAAAATTGTCTTGAAGAAAAGATAAAAAAAACTGCGGAGACAATTTCTTTTCAAGGAGGATATATTTCAAACACTTTGAATAAAACTTTCAAATTTGACGACGATAAAGAAGCGCATTCTATTTCATATTTATGTTACAACCAAAATTATTATCTTCCTTGCGTAAATCAGGAACCGATGTTGATTCAACATTTAAAAAAAGAAATTAAAAAAGAAATTAAAAATGAGGTGGAAAATTGTTTTAATGAATTAAAAATAACTTTGGAGGAAGAAGGGTTTTCAGTTAGTTCGTCTTACAGCGGATTTGAAATTAATTTAGAACCAAAACAAATAATTTTAGATCTAAATGCTGAATTAAACATTGACAAATCTGGAGAAATATCAACACAAAAAAATTTTAAGATTATTGTTGCAAATGATATTTACGACAACGCAATTGTAGTTCAAGAAATAGTGTCGCAAGAAGCAAGATATTGCAATTTTGATTTTCTCGGATTTATGATTTTGTATAATGAATTTAATATTGACAAATACAGAACAAGTGATTTATCAACGATATATTCTGTAGAAAAAAAACAAAGCAAAGAAAAATTCAGATTTGCAATTAGAAGTTGCGTGATACCGCCGGGTTTTTGAAAAATAGATTAAGTGAGATTCTCCAAAGAGTTTTCTCAACAGAGAAAATTTTGCTCAATTTATTATGTCATTTAATGTATATTCTGCGTCAATTTTCTCGTCGGTAAAAATAGAAAACTAATAATTTTCCTCCAACACTTCATAATATGCTTGAGGATGTTTGCAAGCAGGACAATTTGCAGGAGCTTCTTCGCTCTCGTGAACATAACCGCAGTTTCGACATTTCCATAAAACAACTTCGTCTTTTTTGAAAACTTTTTTTTGTTTTATATTTTCCAAAAGTTTTCTGTATCTCTTTTCATGTTGCTCTTCAACTTCTGAAATTTCTTTAAATGATTCTGCAATTTTTTCAAAGCCCTCTTTTCTTGCGATTTTTTCAAAGTTTGGATAAAGAATTCCCCATTCTTCATTCTCGCCATTTGCAGCAGCCAATAAATTTTCTGCAGTTGTTGAAATTTTTCCAGCAGGATATTTTGCAGTAATTTCTAATGGTTCTCCAATTTCATTTAAATATTGGAAAAAAATTTTCGCGTGTTCTTTTTCATTGTCTGCTGTTTCTAAAAATATTGCAGAAATTTGTTCGTAACCTTCTTTTTTAGCGACGCTGGCAAAATAAGTGTAACGATTTCTCGCCTGACTCTCGCCTGCGAAGGCCTTTAATAAATTTTTTTCTGTTTCACTTTCTTTTAATCTCATAAGATAAAAAAAGAAAAAGAGTTTTTATATTTTTTGCTAGCAAAGAATTCTTCCAGCATAAGCATCAAGCTTTCCCCTTTGTCTATTATCCCTATAAAAAATTGCAGTATGATCTCTGTCTTTAATAAATCTCTTTGGGGCGACTACACAATCTGCATCTTTTTCTTCTAAGAGTTCTCTTAAGCGATCTTCATATTGCTCTTGCAGGGTTCTTGTTTCTGCAAACTCTGGCTGAAGAAAAATATTTAGCGAGTGAATTAATTCTAAATTTCCTCCTCTTTTTTCTGCATCTTCTTTTGAAATAAATATAATTTCTTTTCTAATACATGTCACCATATTTTTTCAATAGTATTAACCCTTAAAAACTTTGCGTAGAATTGTTAGAGAGAAGTTTGAATAACTCGCATTTTTCTGTCGCAAAAATATTTTTGCAAACTTTATGAAAAATTCCCGACGACAAAGTTGAAAACTTTTTGCATAAATCAAAAAATATATTTTTACAAACTTCTCTTGACTATAAAAGGCGAGTGTGAACATTTTTGTAAAATAATCCGCAAGCGTGCTAATGAGTTTGAATTATAGATAGGAGTTAAGAAAACCGCAGGTTCTCTTCATTCTTCCCCAATCTCAAAAGGTCTCGCAACAATACTGCACTTGTCAGGATTTGGCTGATTGTCATAAGTATCTTTGCATTTTATGTAAAATATTTTGTTCAAATTCCAGTCAGTAAAGTGTTCTTTTTCTTTTGCAGTCATTTTTATTCCGTCTGCAAATTCATAAGTGCAATCGTCGTCGCTGTAAACACATTCTGCTTCTTCATCTGTAATTAATTTTAAATACGACTCTTCATGATAGACCCTCGCAACAACTGGCGGGTTTGTGTCAGTGTCGACGACAAAATTAACTTTATCTGTGTCAGAATTTCCTCCCAAGTCAACACATTTTATAAAATATTCATAAGCCCCTTCTGTTAAATATAAATCCTGTGAATGAAAATACGACGCTGTTTTATAAAACATTATGTAGCTGTCATCTTCGCCTGTCTCGCTGTAATAACAATTTGAAACTCCCTCGCTGTAGCCAGCAGATGTCTCAGTTGTTAATGTAACTTTCACATTGTTCGTTGCATCTTTGATTGTTCCGTTTGGTCCAACAGAAGTTATTACCAATGGTTGAGTTCCAAAAACATTAAATTCATATGACTCTAAATTTGAATTTCTTTTGCTGTTCTCTTCTTTTGGCTGGTCTTTGCATCTGAAATAAAATTTATTTTCCATTCTATTTTTTAGTCCAGTTAAATTTGTGTTGCACTCGTAAAGCATTTGTGCGTTCATTTCTAAAACACTTGAAGAACATTTCATCTGTTCTAACATATCATCAAATGACTCGTCGTCGTGACTCCATCTGCATTCTGCTGGTTCGTTTACATAAACTTTCAAGGCCAAAGAAGTTTGATTTGCTGCGATTGGCACGTTATTCAAAAAGTCAGTTGTTATAATTAATGGAGGAGTTGTGTCAGGTCCTTTCTCAACGCAGAATTTGAAAACAAAATTTCCTGTGTCTTGATTTCCATTTGAGTCACGACATCTCACATACATTTCAAATTTGCCGTCGTTGTATAAAGTAATATTTTCTGCGTTCAAAGAATTTGGTCCAGGCAAAGCCATAACTTGCGTGTGATTATAATCAAATAAAGAAGTTCCGCCAAGATAAAAATCCATTTCATCAAAAGTTTTTTTAGATTTGTAATCAACTTTGCATTGCGCTGGTTCGTCAGTTGTAATTCCAAATGTTAATGGAAAAAATGCTTTTGCGCAACCAGTTGTTGATTCTTCATTTACAATAAATACTCCTCTGTCTGGCGGAGAAATTGTTGAGTCGGGAGTGTATTTGAAACCACTTGACAAAACTTCCAACAAAGGAGTCATCACAGGCGGATTAACATCATTTCTATTTACCCACGCGCATTTTTCTTGCGAACTTCCTTTATTTAATAATTGACAACTCTGTCCCAAACTTCTACACTGATATTCAGAGCAAGGTAAATTTTGTTTATTACATTCTTCACAATATCTTCCGCCAAGTGGCGGTTCCCAAACTTTACATTCAAACTTTATTGTTTCAGAAGTTTCTTTAGAGTACATAAAATACAAAATTAAAGCTGCGACTGCGACGCCAATACCAACACTCCCCCAACTTATTTTATTTGCAGTATCTCCAAAAAGTGAAAATTCTTGACCCTCTCCTAATTTTCTAAACATATATTCTCCTGTGAAAACCCCTCCAAAAGTTGCAGCGGTTAATGCAATTGATTGTTTACTTTCCATTCCTGTAAAACTTGCAAGAAGTCCAACAATTCCAGCAGCAATTGATGCGTGGGTAAGAGATTGCATCAGAGGACCTTTCCAAAAAGAAGTTTTTGTTATAACTGAATTTCCTTGTGGACCAGTTCCTAAATTATTTTTTGCTATTGAATTAATTTCTTCAGAAGATAACTCATTAAGATTAACATTTCCCGCCCCCTCAATTTCTATTGCTCGTATTTCTTGGGGGGTCATACTACTTATCCCCCCCATATTCCAAATTCCAATTGTCCATGCAAAAGCAATTACTCCGATTATTAAGATCAAACATTCTCCGACGCTGGACGACTTTGTAAATTTATTTTTCATTTATATGCGTTTTTTCTATGTTTAATTGAACGAATAATTAATTTATCTTCTTTAATAATAAAATCAACAAATAATCTATAATCTCCAATTCGTATTTTTCCAAAATCTTTGTTTATCAAACCTTTAATAAATCTAATTGGGTTTTCTTTTATTTCGTCTATTTTTTTTACAATTCTTTCAGAATCTTCTTTATTTAATTTTTCAATAAAATCTACGGAGTTTTTACTCCACTCAACAAAACTCATTTGCAAAATCGCTTTAAAACTTCTGAATGTGAAATTAAATCTTTTTCACTTCTTGATTCTTCTACTTCTCTCACAACCTCGTCTGTAACTTCTAAACCGGCTTCGTCATCTAAAATAAGCTCTTTGATAATTGCAATTTCTACTTTTATTTCATTCAAGTCCTTTCTTATTAAATTTAGATTGTTTTCCATTTTAGATTTAATCGCAAAAAGTATTTAAAGTTTTGCACCTCCTTTCAATTTTATTTATTATTTCTTTTTTTATTATTTTCATCTTGAACCTCCGAGTAAAACGAGGAGTTTAAGAGACAGAAAATTTCTCATTTTCTGTATTCTTCACCCCGCGGTTTTATTTTTCTGTAAATCCAACCAATTAAAACTCCTACGACAAACCAAATAATTATTGTGAAAAAAAGTCCAAATAATCTAAGCAACATTAAATTATTGCAAAAATTTCCTCCAGAAAGAACGCATCTTATTGCAATAACAATTTCAAAAGGACTAAATATAGAACTGAGGATAAAATTATTCATAATTAAACTTAACACTTTTCCGATTATTCCAATAATCGCCCCAATTATTCCATATTTTAGTAAATCTTTTTTTATTTTCATTTGCTTGAATTTCCTCCACTGCCCTTTGATTTTGATGCTGGAATGTAATATCCTCCGACTCCAATATAATTTTTTACAATTGTAACATTACTTGCGCAATCACCGAGCGAAGTGCAGATGTCGTTCATTTTATTTCCCCAAGAAGATTCCAAACATTCGCAATTATCTATGCATTTTTCATTTCCAGTTAAATCTTTTTCAAATGTAACAACACAAGTTGTGCTTGCAACAGAACAAACACTTTCAGCGTCGCTGTCAGGATTCCAAAAATCTAAACCCGGAGAATATTTTGGAACGCATACGCCGTTTTCAGAACCTTTTTGCAATTTAATTCCTTTAACCCAAACACAATCTCTTTTGTCAATATTTTCGCAGTCCCTTTGATTTGTTTTTGAAACACATTCTTGCCACATGTTTGCTCTGCACGCAGCTGTCTTAAATCCATTGATGTCATCTTGAATGCATCGCTCTTGTCTGAAATCAGAACATGGCTCAATAGTCACGTCGCTGTTATAACAAACCAATCTGAAATATCTGCTTCCTGGAAGATTTTTATCAACCCCCTTTGAATTCGCACACCATGTTTCTCCGTGCTGATATTCTTTTCCTTCCCATTCGCAACTCAAATCCCTGCAAATATTATCTCCATAAGTTGGTTTTGAATTATCTATTGCAGAATTATGCTTTTTGCAAGTGCTTCCAAGATAATAGTCGCATCTTCCGCATTTTGCAGAACCAACATTTCCGTTTTTGTCGTCGCAAACATCTTTTTCATCTGCGATTTTTGTCCAGTATTCTTGATTTTTTATTTTTGTTGCGTCATAAATGTTAGCAGTATTTCCGCAAGTATCAACAAAAAAAACTTCATCTTTTCCATCAACACAAGTTGTTTTCTCGCTCATTCCGCATTTTGTATTTAGTTGCGGAGCAGAACATAAAAATCCTTTGAAAAATTCTCCTGGAATTAATTTACAATCTTTTTGAGAAGTAAATTTACAGGTTCGTTCAAATTCTTGTTCAAAAACGCACGCGCCTTTGTCTTCTGATGTCGACGCTAAAATGCACTGAACTTCATTTCCAATATCTTTTCTAAAATTAACTTCAAGACCGTACATTGACGACAATCTTTTGCATCTTGTCTGAGAAACAAACGCTGCTTGCTCGCCGATTAAACAACAACCTAATTCGCATTGCGGAATTTCACATTGGCTGTTGTCTTCCCAGATTCCTTTATTTTCTTCGCAAACTTTTTGCGGAGTATTTTCCATGCAAGTTCCTTCCAAACTATCATAACAACAACCTTTTTTGCAATAAGAAGTTGATTCGCAAGAAGTTGGAACTTTTCTAAACGGCTGATTTGTCAAAGGATTTGTTCCCTCAACGCATTTGTTCAATTCTGTATTTTGACACCATGCTCCGTCAGTTGTTTTCTCGCAACAATAAGTCAATTCTCCAGAAACAAAATTCAAAAATAAAATTACAAAAACAATTCCAAAAACTAAACTAATTTTATTTTTCATTTTAAATTTTCAATTTCTCTTTTTAATTCATCTAAATTTTTTTCTATGAAATCCCATACAAGATTATAATCTACTGAAGCATATTTGTGGCTTATTAAATTTCTTAACTTCTCAAATTTTTTCCAGTTTATATTCTTATTTTTTTTCTTAACTTCTGTGGGGATGATCTTTATATTCTCTCCAATTACTTGAAGACGCATTAAATTTGAATCTTGCTTTTCAATATTTTTTAAAAATTCTTCTTTATCTTTTACAGAATTCTTTATCCGATTAATCATTTCCAAAATTAAATTCACATAAATTTTATACTCTTGCATATTCAACCTCTTTTTTAATATAATTTAATTCCGGTCTTAAACTTTCTAAAGTTATTAAATCAATTTTTTTGCTAAATATTTCTTCAAGCAAAATTAATAATTCCGCATAATTATCAAAAGAGGGTTTTTCAAACTCAACAAGAAAGTCAATATCGCTTTTTTTCGTTTGTTTATTTTTTAGATAACTTCCAAACAATCCGATTTTCTTAACTCTAAATTTTTTTATTTTATGTTTGTTCCTTTCAATTTTTTTAATTATTTCTTTTTTTGTTATTTTCATTTTATTCGTAAACTTTGCTCCTTTTGTCAATGTTTGAAATCAAAATTTTATTTTTATCATTAAGCATTAAATACAATATTCTAAACTCCCCGACTCTAATTCGGAAAATTTTTTCTTTTCTTCCTTCAACTCTTTTGCAATTTTTTGGAAAGGGATTTTCACAAAGTTCTTTTAATTTTTCCAATATTCTTGAGCAAATTTCTTTTTCTTGTTTTTTCAAAAAGTTTTTTGATTTATTTGAAAATTCTAATTCAAACATAATTCTTCTTTAAGTTTTTCAAGAGAAATTGTTTTCTCGTCGTCAAATTCTCTTAAACTATCTTCAATATCTTTTTCTTCTTCTGCTGTTAGAAATCTATCTTCAATTTCTTCTTTCATAGAAGCGATCATATTCTTTAAGATAACGATTTCATTATAGATTTCTTTCATTTCTAAGTTTTTTACCTCTATCATAACTTTAGATATCTCAAAGATATTTAAACTTTCCTCCTTTCAATTTTTTTAATTATTTCTTTTTTTGAAATCATCTTTCATTTCTCCTTTTTATTTTTCCATAAATCCAACCGATAAGAGCACCGACGACGAAAAAAATAATTATTGTTATTATATCTCCTAAAATCATTTCAGAAAAACATTGTTCTGATTTAAAATTACATCCTAAAACCCCATTTGCTACAAAAAGAAAACTTAATGCAATGAACGGAATAAGAATTAAATTAAATGGTTGGTTATTCATTATATATCCAAATGAAGTTAATAATAAGGTTAATATAACCCCGCTCACTCCAATAATAGCCCCAATCTTTCCGCCTTTAAGAAAATAATTTTTTTCTTCTTGTTTTATTTTATTTTTCATCTTATCAATACCAGCAATACCTCCAGCAATGAAAGAGCCCAAGCCCAATTGTATTTTCTTTTGTAGACCAAAACTGCGATTAAAATTATGTTCACGACGCTGATTATTAATTTTGTTTGCTCGTTTATCATTTTATAAACCTCTCAATTATCAAGACGATTATACCAATCAAAGCCAAAATAATTTTTCCAATCCAAATTGAATTCGCAGAATTTTGAATAATCCCCAAACCCCAAAATAAAATTCCAAGAGCCCCGAATAATAAAACAGTCATTCCTAACATTAATCTTTCTTGTGCTTTTTTATTTCGTAAGTTAATTTTATTTTTCATTTCATCCCCCATATCCAGGTGGCCAAGCCAGACTTCTTGACGCAAACTGGAATTTATTTTCAGTATTTCTGTCTGTTAAAATGTAAATTGTCGCGCCGTCGGTCTGTTTGAATTTTTCAACTTTCAAGTCAGGATAATAATCCATGTAAATTGTTGTTTCAGAATTTCCGTATCTTGCTTCCATATTTAAAATGCTGTTTGCGATTGCGACCATTTCATAAAGATTATTTGTCACAGCAAAATTTATAGAATCATATTGAGTTTTTTCTCCTGCTTTTGTTAAGACCAAACTGCTGTTAAGTTTTGTCACAATTCTTTTTGGAAGAAGTTCAATTTCCACTAAATTATTTTTCAGTTCAACCTGATAGCCGTTGCTCTTGTAATTTTTTTCTAATTCAATTAAACATTGTTGCGCTTTTTCAGAAATTCCGACGCTGATTTCATTTTCAATATGTTCTTTTAACATTGGCTGTTGCATTATGCAAGTAACATAATACTCAGAAGTGTAACACAAATATTCTATTTTATTGTCTTGATATAAATAATAATGTTCAGGATTTATGCTTCCTCCTTGAAGAGAAATTTTTTTTATAATTTCTTTTAAATCTGCTTCAAGGCATTTTTGCAAAAATGCTGATGGATTTTTTTCATCAAATCCCAAACCGCTTTTTATTTTTGGAAAAAATAAATAAATTAAAATTGCAAGAATTACAATCATAACCGCGACGATTATAAAGATTGTGACTTGTCCTCTTTTCTTCATTTTATTTTTATGTTTTTCTTGTTTATAAATTTTAGTGCATTATTGATTTATCATTTCTGGTCTGATAATTATTGCGCATCCTGAATTTGCATTTCCCCAAACATCTTTGCATTTTACATAATAAGAAAATTCTGTTTGCCATTCTGCTTTGTGTTTTTTAGAAAATCCTGTTGTCATTGACTCTGCATTTGCAACATCAAAATTGCATTTATTAAAATCATAATAACATTCTGCGTTCTCATCAGTTAAAACAATTAAATCATTCTCGTGATAGACCCTTGTGATTTTTGGCGCAGTTGTATCTAATTCCAAAACAAATTCCGCAACCCCTAAATTTGAATTTCCAGCGTCGTCAATACAATAAATATTTATTTTATAATTTCCTGCTAAAAGGGTGCTCAATATTTGAGAATGTTTATTTGAATTTGTATTGTAGAACTGAATGTAATTTTTATCGTCGTTAAAACTATAATGACAAGTTGATTTTCCGTCAGCCATTCCTCCTGAAGTTGAAACTTTTAATTCAACTGAAATTGGAGAAAATCCATTTTGAATTTTTCCCGAGGGTTCAACAGAATCTATTTTTAATTCTGATTTGGACTCATATAAATTATAAACAAATCCGTCGGTGTTTATATTTCTTGAATTATTTTCCCCTAACCAAGGCTGGTCCCGACATTTTATATAAAAATTATTTTCTGGTTTGTTTAATTTTAAAATTGTTGAACATTCCCATCCATAATCAGAATATTCTGTTATTCCTGTTTTGCAATTCATTTTTTCTGTTATATCAAAATAATTCATTTTACTCAATCCAATTTTGCATTCTGCTGGTTCGTTAAGATAAATTTTCAGCGGAATTTCAGTTAGACCTTTTTTGAAAATAGCCCCATTTTTCGGCGAGCTTGTCGTGATGTAAGCAGGAGTCAAGTCATCGCCAGATTTTATGCAAAGATTTATAACATAAGGTTTTAAGTTTTCATTTCCATAAGTATCCACACATCTTACATAAATATTCATATTTCCAAACCTTTCAATTATATCTCCAGTCACATTATAAACAGATAAACTTTGCAAAGACGGCATCATAAAAACAGAAGTGTGATTTTGCAAAAACGAATTTGTTTCTAAGAAAAATTCTTCTGTGTTTTTGTAATTTTCTTTGTCAGAATAATCAAACTTGCATTGAGAAAATTTGTCTGTTTTTAATTTGAAAATTATCGGGGTGAATTCTGGAATGCATTCTTGCGAAGAAGTTCTTATTGTTGATTTGTCGTCGCCAGTTATTTCAAATTTGTATCCTTCTGAAATTTCCAAAGGAGAAATTTTTGGAGCAAATCCGTCGTCAGATGAAACTTTCGCACAAGTTGGAAATTCTTTTTCTTGATTTAAGAATTTGCACTCAAGTCCCAAACTTTCACAGCGATATTCACTGCAAGGTTTGAGCAAATTGTCGTCGCATTTTGTGCAGTTGTCTCCGCCAAAAGGAGGTTGCCAAGGAAGACAATTAAATTTCACAACAACTTCTTTTGTTTCGCCGATTCCAAAAATTTTCATAACAGATGCGATTACAACTGCGATTATAATTGCCCAAATAAAAGCTGCGGCTGTTGCAAGAAGTGCTCCAGTTAATCCTGCCCCTCCTGCTCCTAAACCCCCACCAATTCCAGAAAAAGTTGCAACACCTGCCATGCCACTACCCAAAGTTCCACCCGCAGCAATTCCTGCAATTCCCCCCGCAACTCCCGCAGAAAGAGTTGTTACCATCGCAGCATCTCCTTGCAAACCAAATGCCATTGAAATTAAAGTTCCTGCTAACATCCCAATACTTATTGCGCTCATTGCTGCTCCAAATGATGCGAGTCCTGGAGAAACCCAACCTATTCCAACTTTTCCTGCAGTGCTTGATACCATTGAAGTAGTTCCAACAACACCTTCGCTACTTATAGTTGTTGCAGTTCCCACTGTTGAAGTTCCACCTAACCAAGCTGCTCCCATTATCGCAGTTCCTAATCCTCCTGTAACATGTCCTAAAATTTCAAGTCCTTTTGAAAGTTGCGACTCTTCTAAAACATATTGTCCAGCGACGAGCAAACCCATTTCTTCTAATGTTCTTGTAAGATTTGGAGCTTGAACAAATTGTCCATCAACTGGCTTTGCATAAACAGAATAATTTTTCCAAGAAATTTTCGGAGCGTTTTTTACTTGATAATTATCTGTGCCTTCACCGACGATGTTTACATAACTTCCGCAATCTCCCAAAGAAACGCAAAAGTCATTCATTTGTTCTGTAAATTTTTTTGTTTCGCAATCACAATTGAAAATACATTCCCATCCACTGTCAATTTTTTTTTCATAAATCGCAACGCATTTTTGGTCTGCCATTCCGCAAAGTGTTTTTGCGGTCTCTTGTCCTGTTTCATAACTCAAGTCAAATCCTCGAGGGTATTTTGGAGAGCACACATTAAATTTAAATCCTTCATCAACATTAATTTCTCTAAAATCGCATTGAGAATTTCCTTTGCAATTTTTTTCTAATTCTGTTGAATTGGAATTATAGTTAATGCATTTCATCGCGTTATTTATTATGCAATATGCTATTGAAAAAGATTTTTCATCTTTTGCAATTTTTGATTCAGCACAGACCTGTCCTCGATAATCTGCGCATGCTTCAACTTTTATTTTTCCGTCAATGCAAATATCTTTCCAATGTCTTGAACCAACAACATCTTTTCCATCTCCGATAGTTCCGTCGTAAACACACCAACTTTCTCCGTTAAATCTTTGCTTTCCATTTTCATCAAGGCAGTTTAAATTTTCGCAAATAAAATTCCCGTCTTTTATTTTTTTTAGATTTGAGTCAGAACATTTGCTTCCAAGAAGATAGTTACAGTTCCCGCAATTTTCTGAATTTATATTTGAATTTTCAGCTCCGCAACTTTCTTCTTTTTTCAAGACTTTTCCATTATTCCATGATTTTTCTTTGTTAAAATCATAAATGTTTTCTTGATTTCCACAAGAATCAAACCAGTAAATTTCATTTTTTCCGTCAATACACCCAACTGAATTTTGTTTTTTACAATTAGTGTTTAAGCTTGGAGCTGAACAAAACAACTCTTCAAAAAATTTTCCTTTCATTGAAAGACATTCTGATTTTGTTGCAAATTTGCAGGCATTTTCATTTAAAATACATGCTCCTGTCGGCTGAATTGAAGATAATTCCAAACAAGTGATTTCATTTTCTAAATCTCTAAAATCTTTTTCAAGTCCGTTCAATGAAGAGAGCAAGTCGCATCTTGCTTCTGTGACAAAAAATGCGTTTTTTCCGACGACGCAACAACCTTTTTGACATTCAATTAAATTGCAATTTTTTTCATCTTTCCAATTTCCGTTGTTATTTTCGCAAGAAATTTTTGCAGAATTTGTTGAACACAACCCTTCTTTTTCATCAATGCAACAACCAAGTTTACATTCAACAAAGTTCTCGCATTTTGTTGGAAATAAATTTGTTGCGCATTCTTTATAATCTGACGGAACATTTTGACAAATCGCGCCTTGATTTGTTTTTGAACAACAATTCCAAGAACCGAGTTCTGTTGAATATTCTGCAGCAGCATAATTTGTAACTTCATAAGTTTGATTAAACATTTTTGCAGAAACAGAACCAATTTGTTTTATTGAAAAAAAAGATTTTAAAAATTTAGCGACGCTGATTTCTTTTTCTTGTCTTAATTTTAATTCTTGAATTATTTCTTCTGTTTGATGAATGTTGTAACTTTGCGCGCTTGTAAACCCGATTAAGATAATTGTTTGAATAAAAATCGCAAGATAAAAGAATATTTTATCTACTTTAACATCCATAAGTTCACCCCTGATTTTTTTAGTTTTATTATTTTTCCGTCAATAATTAATTCCAGAAGATATTTTTCAGCAGTATTCCAAGAAATTTTTAATTTTTCTGCGATTTCAGAACTTGTCACGACCTTTTCTTTTTTTATTATTTCAATTATTTTTTTATTGTGGATATTCATAACAATAAACCTCTTAATATTAGTATGGATTATATAATGAATATTAGTTTATAAAAGTTTTGGGAGAAAATTTTTAAATTTTTTAATCAGAACATTTTTTTCATAGATGAATGAATTCTTTGTAGTTTGTGCGAACAGAAATAAAATAAAAATTCGGCGTCACATTTAAAAATTTTTGCTCGGAAAAATTTGCGGAACGCAATTTTGAAGTAAGTGAAGCTCCCAATCACAGCAAGCTGTGGGGCATCAAGAAAATTCATGAAGAG
>CAYVCF010000007.1:0-20615 GCA_964450135.1 Candidatus Woesearchaeota archaeon | reverse complement strand
AATGCCAGTTTGAAAGAAAATTTTTCATACTTTCATTAATTAGCTCATCTGGAGAAATACTAAAAAAATAATATTCTTCTCCTTTTTTAATTTCTTTTAATAAATTTTCAAATGTAGCGCTAATTCCTTTAACACCTGTATAAACTTGAGCAGATTCTTGTTCAAAAGAACCTTTGTTTGCTATAATTTGCGGGATCATATTTTCAAACTCTTTATTGAAATTATTCAGCTCCTCTTTTTTATCATTCACATAATCTAAAATTACATTTGGATTTGTAACCTCAAAGTTTTTTACCCCATTTTCAATTCCAAAACTTACAAATCCTTTTTGAATAAGTTTATCAAGAATTAAATAAACTTTAGAAGAAGAAACTTTTGATCTTTTCATAATTTTAAAAATCTGGGCCCGGCCTAATGAAACCAAAGCAGAATAAACTTTTATTTCTCCTTCTGTAAGCCCTATTTTTCTAAGTATTTCCAGATTCATACTTATTTTATGTTTAGAATGTTTTTAAGCCTTTCCCCTTTAGGGGGAAACAAGACTTAAGAATGTATATGTTGTTTTTGTTAAGGAGTAAATAAGATGAAACGAACACCTGCTTTTTTATTAGATGGCATAGACCCAGAAAGATTTTATCGCTACTTAGAAAGAAAGGGATATCTTAGAGCGGATGAAGGAGATTTTGTAGTATTCGCGAGAGGGACTACGGATTGGGTAGCTACTTGTGAATCTGAAGGGGTTGTCATTATTCCTAGAAATCGGAGTTTAGAAGATTCATTAGCTAATTATCATCAAAAAAAACTAAAGGGAGTAAAAATATGAGAATAAAAGAAGTAATTTATCCCTTTCCAGAAGATAAAGATATTTCTAGTATGGTTAAGAGTCTAAGAAAAAAGGGATATTGTCTCGGATTGGTTTATTCCGATATGGGGGTTGAGCAAGCAAGAGATTTTACAATTTCGGAGTTGGACCGCGAGTCAAAAGTTACAATCTGTTTATCGGAAGAAGACGATTTTCCTCCAATTGGGATAATCGAGGAGGGGCAAATAACTACTTTAAGAGACTGGTATCCAAAAGGATGCAAAAAATTAGAAAGAGATTTAGATCAAATGAGTAAAAAAGACATGAAAAAAATCAGAAAAAGTTATGAATTCCCAACATATAGGGGTCACCCTTCTAGAGATATCTGGGGTATTATTAGGAGTTTAGAAAGGTGGGGGTGGAGGGTAGAAATTGGTGAGCCTATGCTTAGGAAGATAGTCTCCCAGTCTATTAGGTTTATTTTTCCAAGAGAAAGTGATTCTCTCGTAGGTAAGATAATTGGAAGAACAGATAGAGTAGAAACAATTAGAGAATATTCTCTTTCTGAATGCGAAAAATTAGAAAGAGATTTAAAGAGAATGAGATAATCAACAAAACAATTTACAATCACCAAACGAATAGCAAACACGGAAAACAAGCGGTAATTATAATTCTAACTTTGCTTCAACAGGAATCATGTGCTGAAAAGCTTGTTTAAAAATATTTTTAAATTAATTTAGTATTTTCTCCCCAAATATTTTTCTTATGTCAGGAACTTGATTAAAATTAGTTTATGATAGTAGTTCCTGAGCATTCGAAAAATCCAAAAAATTATCGAAGAATTTTTCTTATAATAAACTTTGATGTTACAACTTCTGAAATTATTGCATACAACATTAAATTACCGACGACAACTTGATAAACTCCGCTTTGAATTGGAATTTTTGATTCAATCGCAAAGGTGTCTATTATTTTTTCTATTTCCTCTTTTGATAAAAATAAATTTGTTGGTTTTACTCCAGAAGTTTGAACAAGAATATTTTCTCCAGGTCCATTGCAGATTATTTCTCTGACTATTGGGTCATTTACAAAAGAATTTAATTTTCCTAAATCCATTTCAATATTTATCGGAACAGGTTTTACAGAACTCAGCCACGACGGAAATCTTTGCCCAGGAATTGTAAGAATAGGAGAAAAATTATTTTTAATCTGAAAATTTTGTCTTGGAATCAATGGAGTTATTTCTTGCGATCTTTTTTTTATTTTCATAATTATTTCTTTTTTTTCATTTTCTTCTTGCATCAGTTCTTTCAGATTCCATAATTCTTGCGGAGCAGAATTTTTTATCAGCTGTTTTGTAAATTCCAAAAGAAAAATTATTCTAAATTCTTGAGAGGTCTTTTCTAACATTATCTTCTCGGCAAAGGATTAAATTTTTGCGGAGTTGAAAAAATTGATTTTTGATATTGCTCTTCTGGTTTTATTTCATTTTCTGATTCAGGATTTTTTGGAGAATTTTGCGATTCGTAAAGTAAAGTCATTCCTTTTGCAATTGTTTTGTTTTGTTCAAAAAGTTCGTTAATCTTTTTCAAAACATTTTCATTGTTCGGCATTTTAAATTCTTGTTTAGCAAGTTCTTTTGCAGACGATTCAAATAAATTCAAAAGAGAACTTGTCTGAGAATTTAGTTTGTCAAGATTTGTCGCCAACATTGTCAAAACATTTTGAAGAGCAATAAAATTTTCTATCAACAAATCGTTTTTATTTTTTTCAGAATGCGATTTTTCTTCATGGGATATCGTCTTTTCTTTTTTCTTTTTCATATTTTACATAGGCGATTATTATTTATAAATATGTTGATAAGTTTATAAAATTTCAAATCAAACTTAAAATATGGAAAAGCATTTTGGAAAATTATCTCGTGGATGTGCTCTTTGTTTTGTCGGGAAAAAATCTGTTTTGTTTGTTACAGGAATTTGCCCGAGAAATTGCATTTATTGTCCTATCTCTCCAGAGAGAAAAAATAAAGATGTTGTTTACATAAATGAATTAAAAACAAAAAATACAAAAAATATTTTGCAAGAAATAAATTTAAGCAATTCCTCTGGAGTTGGAATTACTGGCGGAGATCCGCTTTCAAAATTATCGCTGACGATTTCTTTAATAAAAAAATTCAAAAAAGAATTTGGAAAAAGTTTTCACATTCATCTGTACACGTCTCTTAATTTGCTCGACGACAAATCAATAAAAAAACTGCAAAAATCAGGATTAGACGAGTTAAGAATCCATCCTGATTTGTTTGATAGAAAAAATTGGGGGAAATTAAATTTGATGTCAAAAAAATTCAAAGAAGTTGGAATTGAAATTCCTGTTCTTCCAAAATATGAAAAAGGAATTATTGACTTAATTGAATTCGCAAAAAATAAAGTTGATTTTTTTAATTTGAATGAACTTGAATACGCGATCAACAAAGAAAAAATTTACGCAGAAAAAAAATGGAAAGTCCATCAGAATTACGGAGTCGCAGGAAGTGAAAAACTCGCGAAAAAAATTTTAAATAGTTTTAAGAAATTAAGAATTCATTATTGTAGCGCAAGATTTAAGGACTCTGTTCAGTTCAGAGAAAGGTTAAAACAACGCGCGAAAAAAGTTGCGAAAAAATTTGATAAAATAACTTCAGATGGATTGCTTGTTCACGGCGCGGTTTCTGGAGAAAAAAATAAATTAATTGAATACAGAAAACAATCTCCCGTCTCAATTTCGTCGTCGATGTTTTCTGTCCTTCCCAAATCTCAACGCAAATCAGAAGAATTTAGGGAAGTAAAAAAAGAATTAATAAAAATGAAAAAACCATTTTTTTACGACGATAAAAAATCAAGAATCATTTTCGGAATTGACACTGCGAAAAAACTCGCGAAAAAATTCAAAGGAATTTTTATTACAGAAGAATATCCAACTTCTGACTCGCAAGAAGTTTATAAAGAAGTGTTGAGTTAGAAAATTTTCCTATAATTTTATAAATAATATTTATTTTAATTTCAAATGGTGAGGGTTGATAAAAAAAAGTGCATTGGTTGCGGTTTGTGCGCGAGTATCTGCGACGAAGTTTTTGAAATTGATGACACCCAAAAAGCAATAGTAAAATCAAACAAAAATTTGCCCTGTGTAAAAGAAGCAATTGAACAATGTCCTGTTAAGGCGATAAGTTTGTAAATAATAAACAAAAATCTTTATTAACTTAATTTTGCTGTATCAACTATGACCGAAAAAAAGAGTTTTAGCACTAACTCAAAATTTGTAAAATGGTTTTCTGAATTAAATAAAGATTCTGGCAGTGTCGCTGGTGGAAAGGGCGCGAACCTTGCGGAAATTTACAACCTCGGAGTTCAAGTCCCGCCGGGTTTTGTTGTCACAGCTCAGGCCTATGATTATTTTATTGAACAAGCAAAAATAAAAGAGAAAATAGAAAATTTAATTCAAGAAATTGATTTTGAAAATCCTGCTGACATTGATAGCAAAACTGAAAAAATCAGAGAATTAATTTTAAAGGCGAACTTTCCTAAAGAAATGGAAGAAGAAATCGTTGATGAATATGAAAATCTTGATACAACTGGTTTTGATTCTAAAAATAATTCTGCTCTTGAATTTTTTAGTCACTCTCCTGAGCCGACTTTTGTCGCAGTTCGTTCAAGCGCGACAACAGAGGACTTAGCAGGCGCAAGTTTTGCAGGACAACAAGAGACATTTCTAAATGTAAAAGGAAATCACGAGCTGATAAAAAATATTAAAAAATGTTTTGCGTCGCTGTTTACTTCTCGCGCGACTTATTACAGAAATAAAAAAGGATTTCAAGATGCGTATCCGAGCCTTGCAGTGGTTGTTCAAAAAATGGTTGACTCTGAAAAATCAGGCGTGGTTTTTTCAAAAGATCCGTCGTATAAAAATGAAAATATAATTATTGAAGCTGTCTGGGGATTGGGAGAAGGAATTGTTTCTGGAATGATTACTCCAGATACTTACATTGTCTCGCGTTCATTAGAATTAATTGACAAGAAAATTTCAGAAAAAAAAATTGCAATCACACGCGATTCTGCTGGAGGAAAATCTGTTGTGAAACTAAGAGAAGAAAAATCTAGTCATCAAGTTTTGCAAACTCATGAAATAAAAAAACTCGCAGACATTGCATTGAAATTAGAAGAGCATTATAGAAAACCGCAAGACATTGAATTCGCAATTGAAGGCGGAGAAATTTACATTGTTCAAACAAGACCAATTACCACAATGGAAAATCGCGTTGAATCTTCATCGCAAAATATAAATGCAGAACCAATTTTAAGCGGGCTCGGCGCATCTCCAGGAATAGCGTCGGGAAAAATAAAAATTGTAAAAACCCTTGCGGATTTAAACAAAATAAAAAAAGGAGATATCTTAGTTACAGAAATGACAAACCCTGATATGGTTGTGATAATGCAAAGAGCTTCGGCAATTGTGACAGATGAAGGAGGACTGACCTCGCATGCAGCAATTGTTTCAAGAGAGATGGGCGTTCCCGCTGTCGTCGGAACAAAAGAAGCAACAACAAAATTAAAAGAAGAAGAAATAGTTACTGTCGACGGATTTAATGGAAAAATTTACAAAGGAAAAATTGCAGAGACAACTCAAAAAGAAATTCTTCCTGTTACAGCAGAAACAAAAACAAAATTAAAAGTAATTGTGGACTTGCCGAGCTTTGCAGAACGCGCTTCAAAAACTGGTTTGAAAAAAATAGGTCTCACAAGAATTGAAGGGATAATTGCAGAATCAGGAAAACACCCGCAATATTTTTTAAAAGAAAATAAAATAAAGGACTATGAAGAAATAATTTTTAAAGGCATTAAAAAAATCTCAGAACATTTTGAAGAAGTGTGGGTAAGAACTTCTGATATCAGAAGCGACGAATTCAATCATCTTCAAGGAGCTCCGCAAGAAAAAGAAGCAAACCCTATGTTGGGAATGCACGGAATAAGATACAGCTTAAAATACTTGGAAATTTTCAAAGCAGAATTAAACGCGCTAAAAAAAATTTCACATTCTGGAAAAATTATCGGAATCTTGCTTCCGCAAGTAGTTCTCGTCGACGAAGTTAAAAAAACTAAAGAAGTTTTAAAAGAAATCGGATTTGAAAATGCAAAACTCGGGGTGATGGTGGAAACTCCTGCAGCAGTTCAGATGATTCGCGAATTAGTAAAAGAAGGAATTCATTTTATTTCTTTTGGAACAAACGACTTAACACAATTTATCTTGGCAGTTGATAGGGGAAATCCTGAAGTGCAATATCTTTACAATGAAATGAATCCTGCAATTCTTTATCAGTTGGAATATGTAATAAGAATTTGCAAAAAAAATAATGTTGAAACAAGCATCTGCGGGCAGTCAGGAAGCAAAAAAGAAATGGTAAAATTCCTCGTCGAGAAAGGCATTGACAGCATAAGCGTTAATGCAGATGTCGCGAAAGAAATTGCAGATTATATCGCTGAATTAGAAAAACAAATCGGCGAAGAGCCAAGAAAATACAATCCAGAAAAGAAGCAGGAAAATTTTGTTGAAAAAATTGTTGAAGAAGTTAAAGAAGAAGTCAAAGATTTGTTTAAAGAAAAAAAAGGGGGGCTAATTCCTGAAACAGAAGAAGCAATTGAAGTTTTGGAAACAGAAGAATCAGTTGAGATTAGCGACGACGATTCTCCTGAATTTGATAAAGAAAAAATAAAAGAGATTGAGGAAATTGGAGAAATTGACGACGACGAACCAGAATTTACTGATGAATTGGGAATCTTTAAATGAAAAGAAACCTAAGCTATTTTACGGAAAATTTCATTTTCTGTTATATTCAAAAGACATTGCTTTTGAAGTCCTCAAAAATTTTCGTTTTTACGAAATCGCGAATTAAAAATTATTTTCCCTCCCCAAAATTTAAATAATCAAATTGTCTTGAAGGAAAAAAGAGAAAAATAAATTTGAATGAAATTGAGATAAAATGAAACTTAAAAAAATAATTATAAAAATTGAGATAAAATGAAACATACAATTCTTATTGGCGGTCCTGCAGGAACTGGTCCAAACTTGCTCACAGAAATAATTGGAAAGGCCTTAGTCAAACAAGGAAATTTTGTTTTTTATTCTCGGGACTATCAAAGTTTAATTCGAGGCGGACACAATTTCAATACCTTAACTTTTTCAGACAAACCTGTTTTTTCAAACGAATCGCGGATTGATCTTTTAGTTGCGTTCGACGAGAAATCTGTAGAAATGCATAAAAAGGATTTAAAACAAAATGGAATTATTTTACGAGACAGCGACGAGAATATGTATTTTGCTGGAAAACTTTTCAAATTATTTTGTCTTGATTTTTCTATTTTGGAAAAAGAATTAAAACTGCTAGGAAAAAATTTTGAGAAAAATATTGAAAACGCAAGAAAAGGATATTTTTCTGAAACAAGAAATTACTGCGAAATAAAAAAATTAAAAAATCAAATTAAAGATTTTAAAAATGGCTCGCAAGGAATTCGCGACGGTGCTTTGAAGTCAGGTTTGGAAATTTATTATGCATATCCTATGACTCCCGCGACGCCAGTTTTAATTGAACTCGGGCAAGCAACTCTCGACGAAAAAAACAAACATAAAGTTATTGAATTAGAAAATGAAATCGCAGTCGCGAACGCAGGTGTTGGTTCGTGCATGGCTGGAAAAAAAGTTATGGTTGGAACTGCTGGCGGGGGCTTTGATTTAATGACAGAGGCCTTAAGCTTATGCGGAATTGCAGAAATTCCTTTAGTTTTTTATTTAGCTCAAAGACCAGGACCTGGAACCGGCGTCGCGACTTACACTGCTCAAGGGGACTTGAACATCGCGTTGTATTCAGGACACGGAGAATTTCCAAGAATTGTTCTGGCTCCAGGAGATTCAAAAGAATCAGAAGAATTAACTAATCAAGCATTTTATTTTTCTCACAAATTCAAAACCCCGTCGATAATTTTATCTGACAAACATCTTGCAGAAAGTTTTTTTTCTTCAACAGAAGATTCAAATTTAAAAGAAATAAAAGTTTTGACAAAACTAAAAAGATTTAATTCTTATGAATCTGACTCGCAAGGTTGCGCAACTGAAAATCCAGAGATTGTTGAGAAAAATGTTTTAAACAGATTGAAAAAATTTTCAGAAATTGAAAACGAAGCAGAAAAATTTGAAATGTTTAAAATTTACGGAAACAAAAATTCAGAAAATTTAATTATTTCTTGGGGCTCAACAAAAGGCGCGATTCTCGACGCTGTTGAAGATTTGAATGTCGGATTTTTGCAAATAAAATATCTTAGCCCATTCTCAAAACAAATTGAAAAAATAATTTCTGGAAAAAATTTAATCTTAATTGAAAACAATTCCACTGGCTTGCTTGGAAATTTAATTCAGCAAAAAACAGGAATAAAAATTGAAGAACAAAATAAAATATTAAAGTTTAACGGACGGCCATTTTTTTCTGATGAATTAAAAAGAGAAATTTTAAAGAGGATTGTAAAATGACAGAGATAAAAACAAAGAGATTGATTTTGAGAGAATGGGAACAAAAAGATAAAAAAGATTTGATTGAAGGAATAAATAATTTAAAAGTTTCAAAATGGCTTTTATCTGTCCCATTTCCATATAAGAAAAAAGACGCAAATTGGTGGATTAAACATTGTCAAGAAAAATTGAAAAAGAAAAAAAGAGAAAGTTATGAATTAGCGATTGAATTAAAAAAAGAAAAAAAAGTTATCGGCGGATTTGCATTAGCTCATTTTGATAAAACTCAAGGAACAGCGACGCTGGGCTATTGGCTGAATGAAAAATATCATAATAAAGGTTATGGAACTGAAGCATTAGGCAAATTAATTGAATTTGCATTTGAAAAATTAAAATTAAGAAGATTAAATGCATGTGTTTTTGTAGGAAATTCGTCGTCAGGAAGATTATTAGAAAAGTTTGGAACAAAAAAAGAAGGATTAAAAAGAAAATCCCAAGTTTGCAAAGCAGATGGAAAAATTAAAGATGACATTGTTTACGGCTTATTAAAATCAGAATGGAAAAAATAACTCCGCAACTTTTATAAACTTAAGTTTACATATATAAACTAATATGAACAAGTATAAACTAAAATGGACACGATTGCAAACAGAAATTTTCAGGTTTCTTTGTATAAAGTCAGGACAGAAATTTAATTTAAGAGAAATTGCAAAAGAACTAAATGTTTCTCCAACAGCTGTTTCAAAATCTTTAGTAGAATTAGAAAAAGATTCTTTGGTAAAAATTGAAAGAGCAAAAAAAATAAATCTGTTTTCAATTGAATTAAATCGCGACAACCAAAAAACAATTTTTCTAAAAAGAACTGAAAATCTAAAAATTATTTATGAAATTGGACTTGTCGACGAGCTTTTTGAAAAATTTCCAGGATGTGCAATAATTTTATTTGGAAGTTTTTCTCTTGGCGAAGACATTGAAAACTCTGACGTGGATATTGCAATAATTGGTTCAAAAGAAAAAGAAATAAATTTAAACAAATTTGAAAAACTGCTTGAAAAAGAAATAAACATTAACTTTTACAAATCTTGGGAAATAGAAAAACATCTAAAAAATAATATCTTAAACGGAATTGTTCTTAGTGGCGGAGTTGAATTATGATTTTAAAAAAATTTGAAGAATTTGTAAAATCCCGAATTGTAAAAAAACAAAACCCCGACGAGGAAAGAGCAAAAAGTTTGTTAAAAGAATCAAAAGAAAAATTAGATTTTTTTGAAAAAGTCAGAAAAAAATTAGGCAAGGAATTAAATTCAAATTATGTAGTTGAAACTTGTTACGACATTTTAGTTGAAATTTTAAGAGCAAAATTATTAGTCAGGGGGTTTAAAACTGACTCGCACGAAGCAGAGGTCTCTTATATGAGAAATCTTGGATTTTCTGAAAACGATGTCAATTTCATGAATCAGCTGAGATATTTTAGAAATGGAATAAAATATTACGGAAGAATTTTTGAAAAAGAATATTCTGACAAAGTAATTAAATTTTTATATTATGTTTTGCATGAATTAAAATGAATCTTCAAGAAGCAATAAACAAACGCCATAGTGTAAGGGAATATGAACGAAAAATTATTCAGAAAAAAATATTAATTGAATTAATCAAAGACGCATCAAAAGCTCCGTCTGCAAAAAATGAACAGAACTATAAATTTTATATTGTTAATTCAAAAAAGAAAAGAGATATCGTCGCGAAATATCTTAAATTAACTTTGGTCTTAATGGATAAACAGATTAATAAATTAGAAGAGAATCTCAAAAAAGTATTAATTAATTTTTATTCTGATTTGGGCGGAGCACAGACAATCATTTTTGTTTACAGGAAAAAAATAAAAAATTCTCCTGAATATCAATTCCCAAATGACCTCGTAGGAATTTCTTGTGCAATAGAAAATTTAATGTTAAGTGCGGTTTCTAGAGGACTGGGAACTTGTTGGATTGGAAGTTTCAAAGAACCAAAAATTGAAAAAGATTTAAACAAACTAATGAATGTAAAAGAAGACGAAGAATTAATCACGAGCATTTTAGTCGGTTATCCAAAAAAGGGTTACAAACCTTTAATCAGAAAAAAGAAAAAATTAAAAGAAATAATTAAATTTATATGACAATCCGCCTCAAACACATAATTTACACTTTTCTTTTAATGGTAATTGGAATTTTAATTTTTAAAACACTTCCAATGTATCTTTACGGGAAAGATATTTTGTTTGATGCCTCGCGACATGTTATAGCAACAAGTTTTGGTTTGTATTTTTTGTATTATTTATTTTTGCAAAATCGCGAAGAATTAAAAATTCCTTTTTTTATTTTCTCGTCGATGATTTTAGGAGTTATTGCAATTCAAAGAATAATCGCAGGCGAACATAATGAATACGGAATTTTGCTTGGATTTTTTGTTGCAGGAATTTCAATTCTTGTTCCAATTTGGAATAAATTAGGGAGAGGATTAAAATGACCTCCCAAAAAATTTATAAACTTCAAAAAACTAAATATATTAACATACTCCCCGGTGATCGGAATGGGTCGCCGGATGAGTCCTAATTTTAAAAATGTTTGAGACAATAATTTTTATTGACGGAGGATTTGTTTCTAAAATTAGTAATTATTTTGGAGATGGAAAATATCTTAGATATGATTTAATTAGTTTTGCTGAAAATATTTGTTTAAAAGAAAATCTATTATACAAACAAATTTTTTATTATACTGCCCTTCCATTTCAAAGCGAATTTCCTACTGAAACAGAAGAAAAGAAAAAAGAAGGTTATGACAAATTTATAAAACAATTAAAAAAAAGAGGGGTGATTGTAAGAGAAGGTCGATGTCAAAGATTAAAAATCGACGGGAAATTTGAGTATTCTCAAAAAGCAGTTGATATTTTACTTGCAATGGATATAATGTCTGTTCCATTAAAATATTTGGAGGTAAGAAGAATAATTCTTTTATCAACAGATTCTGATTTTGTTCCTCTAATTGAAAGTTTAAAAGAAAAAGGAATAAAAACTATTTTGTATACTTATTATAAAAAGCAAAGAGGCGTAATTTTTGCAAGAAGTAATTATTTAATTAAATCGGTTCATAAATACAAATTATTAACTAAAAAAGATTTTGAAGATTGTCCGCTGGAAAAATAATGACAAACACAAAATATACAAAAAGAAAATATGACAAATTTTCAGAAGAATATTATATCCATTTACTAAACTAAAAAGAAAATGGTTGGCACAGATATGTTGAAAAACCCGTGATGAAAGGTATATTAAAAAAAATTATTAAAAACAAATATGTTTTAGACTTGGGTTGCGGTCCTGGAATTTTTACAAAAGAATTGATTCAATTTAAACCTAAAAAAATTATCGGACTTGATTTATCTTCTGATTTAATAAATATTGCAAAAAGAGAATATCCTGAAATAAATTTTTTTGCGGGAGATGCGAAAAAAACTTCTTTTAAAAATTCTGAATTTGACGTCGTGAGTAGCAGTTTAATGGTTCATTATTTCAAAAATTTAATTCCCCTCTTTAAAGAAGTTAATAGAATTTTAAAATCGCAAGGGGAATTTATTTTTTCAATGCATCATCCAGTAATGGAAGTTAGCGAGAGTTTAATTGTTAAAGGTAAAAAAGATAAAAAAAATTCTATTCTTAAACAATATTTTAGAGAAGATTTATATCGTTGGAAATTAGGCAATGAAATGAAAAATATGATTGCATATCATCATACCTTTGAGACAATTTTTAATTCTTTAAATAAATCCGGATTTATTGTAGAAAATCTTTTTGAAACAAAAGCACAAAAAAAATTAAAAACAATTGATAAAAAATTCTACGAAAAAGTTATGAAAGAACCTTCATTTTTAATAATTCAAGCGAGGAAATTAAAATGACTTTCAATCTCACAACTTCAGCAACACCGACGTGGTGCCCAGGATGTTTTAACTTTCAAATACTTGCAGGAATGAAAAAAGTTTTGGAAGAAAAAATAAATTCTGAGAATGAAAAAGAAAATTGGGCGATTGTTTCTGGAATTGGTTGTCATGCGAAAATTTTTGATTACTTAAATTTAAACGGAATAAATACTTTGCACGGCAGAGTTTTACCGACGTGTCTTGGATTAAAAATTGCAAAACCAAATTTAAATGTCATTGGATTTTCAGGCGATGGCGACGCGTACGCAGAAGGAATGGAACATTTAATTCACGCCCCACGTTATAATTCTAATTTCAAATATTTTGTTTTCAACAATCAGGTCTTTGCTTTAACTATCGGTCAACCAACCCCTGTTTCTGAAAAAGGTTTTGCAGACAAAACAATGCCCAAAGGAGTAAAGACACAGGCACTTAATCCAATTAAATTAATGCTTGCGTCTGGAGCAAGTTTTGTCGCGCGAATTTTCGCAGATGTAAAACAAGTTGAGTGGATTACAAAAGAAGCGCTTAATCACAAAGGATTTTGTTTTATAGAAATTTTACAGCCATGTTTAATTTTTCATCCAGACAAGGGCTACAAAGAAAAGACATATTTTCTCGACGACAAAAATCACGACAAGAAAAATTTTCAAGAAGCAATGAAAAAAGCAGAAGAATTTTCTTACACAGAATTTAACGACAAAACCAAAATCCCGCTTGGAATTTTTTACCAAAACAAGAAAGAAGTGTTTGAAGAAGTGATATAAGAATTATTTATAAACATTAATTTCCTAATACAAAAATGGAAAAGAGGATGATTTTGTTATCAATAATTTTTATTTTTCTAACTGGTTTTGTCTCTGCAGATTTTGAACTTGGAAATATCTCGCACGAAATTGAGATCTCTTATGCTCCTGAAAGCAATTTAAAGGGCTGGATAAATATTAGTTTTATCAACGAGCCAGTTAATTCTGTTTTTGAGGACTCATTAGAAAATTCAATTTCTCTCCTGGAACTTTTAAATTTCAGTGAATTTTCTTATGACTGTCTTCCTGCAGATTGTGAGACCGACTATACTGCAACAGAGCCCTCTTTAGAAAAAAGATTTTTATTAAAACAAGGCGAGAAAAAAATTTTCGGATTTGTGCTTGACAAAGAAATCACCGACGTGAATTCAATAAGTTTTGTTTTGCAAAGCAACGCAACAGCATATTGCTACAATCAGGTAAAAATAGATTTTTTCAATCAAGGAGAAATCTTAAAAGGAAACAACAAATCAAAAACAACGGGCTGTTCTAATTTAAAAAAAATCGGATGTTTTAATTCAAGCAAAAGTTTAATTGAGTCTCCAATAACAGAGACCCCTTTTTGTCAAAGAATAGAACTAAGCGAATCAGCTGGCTTTGAAATCGGTTCTTGGATAAAACAAAAACAAGCAGGAAATAAAAAAATTTTTGCATCTCTATATGACAAATATGGAACAGAATTGACTTCGTGCGAAATTGACAAATCCCAAATAGACAGCAACGGAAAAGAAGTTTCTTGCAGAGTAGAAAAATTAGCAATGAAAAAACAGGATTTTTATGTTTGCATTTTTTCTGATTCAGGAAATGGAGAATATGTTATAAGAGGTCATCCGCTTTTAGAAGGTTGCGGATTTTTCGGATACCCCATTGAAAATGAAAATTCAGCTTACCAGATTTTTGCAAAGGGCTTAGAATTTGACAGCGTCGGAGATTTGCTAATTGAAGATGAATTAACAGACGGAAATTATATCTCTGATTTTGCAGAAGATTATATTTTGGAAAAATATGGGGATTTAGATTGTTCAGAATCTTCTTGCGTTGTTCCAATAAAAATTCTCTCAAATAAAGATCAGGAAATAACTCTAAAAAATTTAAAATTAATTTACAGCACTCCTGGTTTCCCGTCTTCAGAAGAAAATAAATTTTACAATGTTTCAGAAAGTTCTGCAAAAATAAATTCAGATTTTCAAAAACTTTTCCTTTATTATGGAAACTTCACGCTCCCTGAAAAATTCGGAGAGATAACTTATTCCTTGCGGTTTGCAGATAAAAAGTTATTTTCTAAAAAAATTTTAATTGAAAAAGTTCCAATCATCAATGGAATTACTCCAACAAAAACTTTTGCGGGCTTTCCGACAAAATTCAAGGCAATAATTGAATCTGAAAGAAACATTTCAAAATATGAATGGGATTTTGGCGACGGAGAAACAGGGGTAACTTCAGAAAGTTCTGTCTCGCACATTTACAATTCAACAGGAACATATGAGATAAAAATAAGCGCAACAGATAATTTAGGGAAAAATTCCTACAAAATATTTGATATCAAAGTCGGCTCGCCAGAAGAAATAATTAACCAAACAATTAAAACTTCTCAAGAAGATTTGGTCAATATAAAAAATGAAATTAAGAAATTAAATATTTTTGAACAAGAACAAATTTTTTCTGCATTAGATCTGGAAGAAAAAGAAAAAAATTTAAAACAGATCCAAACAAATTATGCTTCTGCAAACACCGACGACGAATTCGTTGAAATAATGAGTTCTTTGCTTGAATTAAAAATCCCTAAATCAATTGTTACAACAAAATCAGCAAATAATTATTTATTCTATCCTCAAAAAGAAAAAATAAATTTAGAAATATTAAATTCAATCCGCGACGGAGAATATGTTGGAAAAGAAGATGAATATCTTAATGCAATTTTATCTTGGGACTATGAAAATCTAAATTCAAAAATAAATTTTAGAGAATATTCAGCAGAATATGAAAGTTATAAAGAAGCAATTTTGGATTTTGTCGAAGTTAATTTGGAAGAACAAAATAACATAAACTATAATTATTATTTTATAATTGAAAATTCTGAAAGTTTAGAATTTCAAGAAAATTATTTAAAATCAGAAATAGAAAATTATTTTTATATTGAACTTGATAAAGACACTAATAAAATTGGTTTTTCAATTTCTCCAACAAATATTGAATCCCTTCCATTTTTTATTTCTCCAGAATTAAATAGATTAGAAATCGGAAACGCAAATATTCCTGAACCAGAACCAGAAAAATTCCCGTGGATAATTTTTATAATTACATTGGGGATTATAATTGTAGTCGGGTTTATTGTTTATTTCTTTTTGCAAAAATGGTATGACACAAAATATGAAAATTATTTATTCAAAGACAAAAATCAATTATACAATCTTATAAATTATGTTCAAAATTCAAGCAAACAAAATATTCAGTCAGAAGAAATGAAAAAACGATTAAAAAAAATCGGCTGGAGTTCAGAACAAATTGAATATATAATGAAAAAATATTATGGAAAAAATACCGGCCTTCCGTGGTTTTCACAAAATAAAAAAATTAATTATCCGATAAAAAGATTTTCAAGCGAGAATAATTTCAGAAGATAGTGAAATAGATAGTGCAGAATAAAAACCTTAATAAACCAGCAAAAAATCTATATATTATGGTAATAAAAATTATGAAAAATTTCTTTAGCAGAATTTTCTCAAAAGTATTTGAAAATAAACGAGACATAAAAATGGGATTTTACGGCCCGCCGAACGCAGGAAAAACTTCTTTGGCAAACAGAATCTGCAAGGACTTTACAGGAGAAGAAATCGGAAGCGTCAGCAAAATTCCACACGAAACAAGAAATGTTCAGTTCAAAGAAAAAGTTGAAATAGATTTCAAAGGAAAAAAATTAATGTTTAAAATGATTGACACCCCCGGAATCGCGACAAAAATTGATTACGAGGACTTTTTAAAATACAAAGTAAATAAAAAAGACGCGAAAAAAAGAGCAAAAGAAGCAACTCAAGGAGTTATTGAAAGCATCAAGTGGCTCGACGATATGGACATGGTGGTAATTGTTTTAGACGCAACAGAAAATCCTTACAACCAAGTGAACATAACAATAATCGGAAATTTAGTCGCGAGAAAAATTCCTGTTTTAATTGTCGCAAACAAAATTGATTTAGCAAAAGCAGAAATAAAAAAAATAGAGTCAGCATTTCCAGAATACGATATCGTCGGTATCAGCGCAAAATATGGAAACAATCTTGAAGAATTTTACGAAGCGATATTTAAATTAAGCAAAACAATAAAGTAAATTTAAAAAGTATATTTTCAATATAATATGGTGAAAAAAGACAAAAAAAAATTAGGCGAGATAAAAGGATTTTCAATGCAGTTCATTCCTTATTCAGAAATAAAAGATTTGAGCAGTAGCGAGAGAGTAAGAAAAATTTTGGAAATAGTTTTAGGAAATAATATCTTGATTTTACAGGGAAAATTGCGTTCAGAAGAAGAAGCTCGTCTTATTGAAGACACAATGGCGATGATAGATCATGTAAAAAATTTCAGAGGAATTGAACTCGCAGTAATTTCAGGAAATGAAAACGAAAGCATTATGGAAAAATTCAAAAAAGGAATTTTAAATGCAATTTCTGGAAGTGACTTCGGAGCAATAACAATAATTGGTCCTGCAACAATTGTGAAAGATATAAAAAGAAATCCAAAGAAAATTGAATTGTTGTTGAGTAAGTAATTTGTCTACGGAGAAGTTTGTAAAAATATATTTTTTGATTTTAATTTTGATTTATGCAAAAATAATCAATTTTATCGTCGGAAATTTTCCATAAAGTTTGCAAAAATATTTTTGCGATAGAAAATGCGAATTATTCAAACTTCTCTACGAGAAAAATTATTTTGCAAAAGAGTTGAAGACAATAAAAATTGCGATATGGAGGGGGTCGAAAATTTGCAGTTGCATTAATTTGTTTACATCGTTAGCGAACGCAAGTTTGATTTTGAAAAAAATATCGCTCATCAGAACAAAAAAAGGGAATCAAAATAGAAAAACTTTTTCAAAATCAAAATTTTAGGAAACAAAAAATTTCTAAAATTTTTTGTTAAATCACGAGGGTGTTTTTGTTTAAGTCATTTGCACATATCCTCGACGAGGTTTGAACAAGTCCCCTGATGCGTTGAGTTTTCTAATTGCTTCTTCAAGTTCTTCTTCTGTTAATTTTCCTTCAAGTTCTTTTTCAATTTCTTCAATAGGAATTAATTTTCCAAGACGAGATTCTAGCTTAGTAATTGTATCTCTAACAAGAATTATTTTGCTTCTTTGCGACGACGAAGTTCCTGTTGAAATTCTGTCAATATCAAAAGTTTTCAGTTCATAATCAAATCCAACTTGCATCAAATAATATTTCATAATATCTATCGCAACTCTTGCATCTTCTTTTGAAACATCTTTGCTCAACCGCATTTTCGCCATTGCCTCTGACATTCTTATTAATGCTGTCAATTGTCTTGCGGAAATTGGAATTGGACGAACAGCTGACTCAGAAGCAACAGGAGTGTTTCTCAGACCAACATAAAAATTTTTTAATTCTGCAACAGCGTCGTCAGAAAGAACTGGCTCAACTTTTTGTTTCGCGTATGCAATATATTTTCTAAATAAATCTCTTGAGACAATCATGCCTTCTTCTTTCCTCTGATGAGTTTGCAAAACATGCGCCGCGATTTTTTCATCTTTTATTTTGTCTGGCATATCTTTCAAAGTAAAAATAACATCAAAACGATTAATCAGCGTCGGGGGTAAATCAATTTGTTGCGCAATTGACTGATAAGGATCAAACCTCCCGAATTTTGGATTTGCTGCAGCAAGCACAGAGGTCTCGGCGCGCAAAGACGCTTGCACATTTGCTTTTGAAATTGTAACTGTTTGTTGTTCCATTGCTTCATGCATCGCGCTTCTATCTTGCGGGTCCATTTTTTCCAATTCATCTATGCAAACCAATCCTTTATTTGCAAGGACCATTGCTCCTGCCTCCAAACTCCAGCCCTTCAAATATTCATCGCGAACAACTGTTGCAGTTAAACCAGCTCCAGAGGTAGATTTACCGACGACATATCTTCCTTTTGGCGAGATGCTTGCCATAAAACATAAAGTAACTGATTTTGCAACACCAGGATCCCCGATTAATAAAATATGAATGTCCCCGCGATTTTTTGAACCATCTGGATGTTTTTTCGCAACTCCCCCGAACAATTGCAAAACCAATGCGCGTTTTATTTCTTCATATCCCCAGACACTTGGAGTTATGCTTTTTGAAAGTTTGTAAACTAATTCTGGATCTTTAGACAACTCTAAAATTTTTTCCCGATCTTCATCAGTGATATTGAGTTCTTCAAAAGTTTCTTCAAGCGGAATTAAATTATTTGCTTCAACTGCAAGTTCAAACCTCGTCGACAAACCCCCAGTTGTGAGCGGAACAGGAACTTCTTTTAAGACACCGATGACATTTATACGACTTCCTGGTGTTGTCTTTTCTTCCATCTGCGGTTCAACTAAATCTTCTTTTACAAAAACATTTATCCTTTTTGGTTGCTCGCCTCCTGTGAGATTTTCAGGGCTTTCTTCAATCACGAGTCGTTGAGTATCAACCATTTCTTTTGAAATTAATCTAAACCCCCCTCTTCTTCCGCAAGAACATCTTGATGGCTCTCTGAATTTTTTATCCATTTGCAAAACAGAAATAATTGTTCCGCACGACGGACATTCAAATTTCGCGTTGACAACTTGGGGACGAACATCAGACGCCTGTCTAATAATCCCCTCAACAATAATCATTTCATTCAAATGTTTGGAGCGAATGTTTCTGATTTTTACAATTTGACTTTGCGAGAGATTAAATAATCTAACGCGAACATTTTTTACTAAACCTGATTCTTCAATTGCGACTTCAACATATCTCAAGGTCTCTTCAGGATTCACAAGAATTTCTTCTGCAAGAATTTTTGAAAATTCTGTCAATTTTATAAAATCCAAAAAAATAACTCCGTTTCCTTTTCTCAAGGACTCTCCTAATTCTTTTTTATGAAAATCAAAAAAATTCTTGGCTTCAATAATTAACTCTTCTGGTTTTGGTTTGTTGTCTCGCACAGGAAGTTTTATTTCTGAAAGCGATTGCTCAATAGAATCGTCGCCAGAATTCGGATTATCTTTCATTGCGTTTTCCATTTCATCAATATCCATAATTAAAAAAGAGGTCTTGTATTTTTATAGATTTGTATAATTAATTAGTGATTTGAAAGAGATTTTTTGATTATTTAAATAATTTCAACACCAGAATTTTCTGCAACAGGAACATAAAGTATTCCATTATATCTAAATGTGCTTTTAGAAGCTAAAGCAGATTTAACTTGTGCTTCTAAATTTTCTTGCGAAGCGCTTTACGCTTCCGGGGATACCCCGAACAGAGAACCATAACCATCGAAGAGCATGTTGTTGCCACTGAAGTAGGAATGGTCGCCGCGGATCAACCGACGGAGCCAAAGCCCTGCTCCGACATTGTCCAAATTAATTTGATAAAACCCAACCTTCGGAATTCTACATTCATCTTTTAAAAATTTTCCATATTGTTCAGCTAATTTTGGGTCTCTTGCTAAAAATTGCGCAATATCCACATCTCCTAAATCTTCTGAAAGAACTGGAAATGAATATTGTTTTTTTGGAATTAAAACTCTTTTTTGATGCGTAGGAAGTTTTGCGTCTTGTTCTGCAATTTCTTTAATTAATTGCACTGCGGGTTTTTCTCCTAATCTAATTTCATTTGTTAAAGGTAAATAATCTCCTCTTGCATTTGCTTCTAAAGTTTGTTGAGCATAATGAGTTGTTGGCGCGAATTCTTGAAGACACCAATAATTTGTTCTATTAATTCTTGCAGTTCCTTCTGGATGCCAGCAACCATCTTCAAGATAATGAGAATCTGGTCCTTGTCTAATTCTGTCAATCATTCCTTGTCTTGCTGTTGCAATCATTTGTCTTGCTTCTTCAATTTGTGCTTTGCAATCTGGAAAAGTTCCATTGTATCTTTCTAGTTCCATAATGATTTCAGAAAAAAGAAGTTTATAAACTTTTTGTTTGTATTATTTTTAAAGGGGTAACAAAATTTGAATGAATGCGATAAATATTATAAAAATAATTTAATCTCAATCTTTAAAAACCCTTAATTCTTAATAAAAATAATTAATCAAATAAATCAAAGGAGGAAAAAATGGCAACAATCGGTTATTGCGTTAAGTGCAAGAAAAAAGTTGAAATTAAGAATCCAAAAGAAAGCAAGACCACTAAAGGCACTAAAATCGCAAAAGGAAAATGTCCACACTGCGGAACAACTGTTTGCAGAATGGGCGGAATTCAATAAATTTATTTTTATTTTTTATTCATTTATATTAATTCTTGGTGATTGAAACATTTTAGCGCCAAAAAAAATTAAAAATTAGAAAACTAC
>CAYVCF010000006.1:0-21305 GCA_964450135.1 Candidatus Woesearchaeota archaeon | reverse complement strand
TAACCTTTGTCGCGATAGACAATGTCGTCGGAATTTGATAAATCAATTGCATTGTGAAATTTTTTCCCAGAAATTCTTAAAGAATGATATTCTTTAGCAATTAGATTGTATCCCCTTTTTGTTTCTTCCAAATCTTTCGACATCAATTTAAATAAATAATTCTTTTTTTATAATCATCTCTTCACGAAAAATTTTTTCATAGAAAATTTGTGCGACTTCGTCGCATTTATTTAAAAAAATTAATTTTTGATATCCTGAATTGAAATTACTCGCGAATTTTTTATCATTGTGCAAGGTTAATTGCAAAATTTTTATTTTAATATTTTGTCGACGAGAAAATTATTCTTAAAAACCAAGAACACTAAGTGAAAATTTCTTTCAACTTAATTATTTTTTCTGCGAAAAATCCTGACGCAACTCGGATTTGAAGTCTATTGATTGCGACGAAGTCGCGTAATTATCGTCGGAAAAAGAGAAGATTTATTCAAGCAGAAAATTTTGTTATTTTAAAATAGTAGAGCATTACTAAAAAGTAATCGGACAATTATTTAAACAAAAGATATTTTTATTTGAAATGAAAACAAATCTTGATTCTATTTTTCTCGTCGTGAAAGGTATTTTAAGAACAGAAGAAAAATGGGGAAATTTAATTTTGTTTTAATCTTCTTCAAAAAGAAATCAAGATGCCGAAAAATAAAATTGAGCCAGTGATTCAATTACTTATCGACGAAAAATTTTTAACTTGTCCGAAAGAAGGATATTGGTTGAGAGTGAGATGAGATTAATTTTAAATAAAAATTAAGTTTAAGTAAGAATTGTTAATGTAAGTTTATTTTTCTTTGATTTCTATATTTTTCTATCCTTTCATTTGCTATTTTAATATATTCGAGATTGTTATCTATACCAATCCATTTTCTTCCTAATTCTTCCGAAGCAATAGCAGTAGTTCCACTTCCAATAAATGGATCAAGGATTATTTGATTTTCTTTGCTCGCCATTTCAATTAACCTTTTAAATAATTTTAATGGTTTTTGAGTTGGATGTGCTGATCGTCCATTTTCTAATTTAATTCTTTCTGGACCTTGACAAGAAGAAAAATCCCAGACATCTCTTAATTGTTTTCCATAATTATATTTTTTCATTTTATCATAATTAAAAACCCAATTTTTTCCTTTTGCAAACCAAACTATAAATTCTGTAGAATGTGTCAACATTCTTTTAGTTATATTTGGCATAGCGTTTGGCTTTCTCCAAGTAATAATATTCAAGGGTTTGTATTTTAATTCTTTTAATACAATAATCACTTCACCTATGTTATGATGTGAGCAACAAATTAAGATTGTTCCATTTTCAGATAAGAGATAATCTGCTACTTTAATCCACTCCTTTGTAAATCCCAAATAATCTGAATGTTTATCCCATTCTTCATTAACTTTATAATATGCCCCGCCTGTTTTATTATCTGGGAGATTTACCCCCCCTTTAGATGCATTATAAGGGGGATCAGTTAAAATTAAATCAACACTTCCATAAGGTAATTTAGACATTATTTTAATACAATTTCCTTCATGATTTTTATTTATGAATTCTTCCATACTCATACTAACACCTTTAATCTCCAAAAATGTATCTTTTCAAAAATTTTATTTAACCAATCTAAAGAATTTGAAACTTCATTAATCTCTAAAATATCATTATATAAATTACTTATTTCAGTATGAATAAGTTTCTTATTTGATTCTTTTATCTCAGCAAGAATCTCTAACAATTCTATAAATTGTTTAATTGTTAGGGGGATTATCTTCTGTTTTTCTCCTTCATACTCATATTTAACTGCTTGCCAAAATGTATTTCTTGTGTCTCTATGAATTTCTGGGGCAATGAATAAACAATAATTGGGTTTACATTTATTTTCATTTTCAAAATCTCTTAAATGTCTCATTACTGGTTGCCCCTCGTTAAACCATTGACTTCTATCTTTTAGAAGAGTAACTTCACAAATAGAATTAAATTCTTTATAAAAACATTCTATGTCTGATTTTCCTCCAGGAGCAGTATTCTTAGGTTCATTATCATCCCCTATAGAATAATTGGGCTTAATTTTAATTGCATCATTTAATGCATTTAATCCTAATGTAATATATTTTTCTAACATTAATGCCCGGTTGGGTAATTCATAAATCTTTTTTAAACTTTCAATATACTCCCTTAATTTATCTAATTCCTGAGATTCATCATGATCTTTTTTTTCGAATAATTGAGTTTTATAGTTCCTTAAATCTTGAATATATTTTTTTAATTCATCAACATTTAATTTTTCAGGGAGGTTATACTTAAATTTATTCAAGTTTATTTTTGATTCTAATTTTTTAATCTCTTTAATAATTTCCTCGGCAATTTTTCTAAGTATTTCTTCTTTTTCCCAAGGGAGTTTTGGCAAATTCATGTTTTCTAAATAATAATCATACTCCGATTTATTTTCAAAATTATTAATGGAAGCATTATCTGATTTTAAAAGTAAATTAATTTCAATATCCCTGCTTTTTTCTAAATCAATATAAAAACCCCCTCCCCTTAAACTAATATAACCCGTTACTCTAAAATATCGGATTGTATTGTCAAGATAATCTTTACAATTTTTTATAACTTTATTTATTATTTTTTCATCATCCATACCTAACACTTCTTTTACATACTGAAAGTGATATTTTTTATCAAATTCCTTCTTATTATTTTTCCCTTCAACATTAAATCTTTCTTCCCTGTATTTAATAATATCTTTTGCCATATTCCCAATATTTTCATAGTTAATTAAAAGATGCACAAAGATTAAAAATTCTGTTCTATGTAACCCCACAGGATTATTTCCTTTTTTTATCCATAATTCATTTACTCTTTTTATTAGATGTAAAACTCCCACAAAAGGTTTTATATTAAATCCATCTTTTTCTTTAAAATCGGTTGTTGCTTTGTTTGGTAATTGCCATTTTAGAAAACTTCTGAAAAAAACTTCAGTCAAATCATAATTTTCTTTTAAAAAATTCTCCCCCGCCTTAGATATTTTTAATTTATTTTCTTCATTTAAATAAACTAATCCTATTTTTTTTAATAAACTAAAAGATTGTCTGCCCCTCATAGAAGGATCTTTATAATTTTTCTTTTCAAAAATTTCTTTTGCTCTTTCAAGAGTAATATTTTTTTTTAGATCCTCGATTAATTCTATATCTTTTTTTGGAAGACCATTATAAAATTGTTGATTTCCAAAACCATAAATCCTATTCTGAATTAGTAATATTTGAAATTTAGTTTGACTTTCGATTGTCCATTTTTCCCCTTCAATTAATTTTAAAACTTTCAAAAAGTCTCTAACTCTTTCTGGATTTCGAATGGTTGTTGAGATCGACCAAGGTTTTTTCATTTTAAGATAAATCTTTATTTTTAATAATAAACAAAACATATTTAAGTATTCTTCGATTAAATTCTTTATGATAAAAAAAGAGGTAAAATGGTTTCTAAGATCGATCTAAGACAGGGAGATTGTTTGGAAATATTAAAAAAGATTCCAGATAATTCTGTGAATATGATTTTTGCAGACCCTCCTTATAATTTATCTGGTAAAAGAAATGTTACTTGTAAAAATGGAAAGAAAGTTAAATGTAATAAAGGCGAGTGGGATGTTATTGAAGATTTGGATAATTTTAATTTAAAGTGGCTAAAAGAATGTATTAGAGTTTTAAAAGAGGACGGAACAATTTGGATTTCTGGAACATTACATAATCATCCCTCAATTGGGTTTTTATTAAAAAAATTAGGTTTATGGATAATAAATGATATCGTTTGGTTTAAACCAAATGCTCCTCCACAATTGCAACCAAATAGATTTGCTCCATCTACTGAATTGATTTGGTTGGCTTCAAAATCAAAAAAGTATTTTTTTAATTACAATCTTGCAAAGCAGATTAATAATGGAAAACAAATGCGAAATTTATGGAATTTATCTGCTACAAGACATTTAACAGAACATCCTACGGAGAAGCCAGAAAAACTCTTAGAAAGAATAATTTTAATTGGTAGTAATAAAGATGATTTGATCCTTGATCCATTTATGGGAAGTGGAACCACCGGAGTATTAGCTAAGCGTTATGGAAGAAATTTTATTGGCATTGAAATTAATAAAAAATATTTTGATATTGCGAGTAAAAGAATAAAGGATACCTTAATTGAAACGAAATTATCTATCCTTCAAGATAAAAAGGTTTTAATCTTAGAACAAGAACAAATTTTTCTTCAAAAGAAAATAAGTAGGATTATTTATTCTGATGTTGATTTAAATCCTTCATTAAAAGAAAATTCAAAAGTTTCGCTAAGTGTTGATAAATAAAATTTTTAATATTATTTTTTTTCATTCCCCCTCCTCCACATCTTTCCTCTTACTCAAACTTAATCTAAAATCTTTTATAACATCAACTTTATTTTTTATATCGTCGTCAATTTGTTTGTGGAGAATGCTCGCTTGAAGTTTCATAAAATTAATCATAGACATCTCGTCCCAAATTCCTTTTTCTTTCAAAAGATTAATTAATTCTTCTTTGTCCTCGGGTAAAACAATTTTGTCAATTTCTTTCACAGAACATTTTTTGTTCGAGCCGTAAATTATATCAACGCCAAATTGTTTTGCATAAGCAATTAATTTTTCTCTGAATTCATCTTCTGCTTTTTCTAATTCATATTTTTTTGTTCTTATTTCAGAAAACTCGTCGACAAGTTTTACTCCTTCATTTTCCTTGAACTTTTTTATGTCATTAATTTTTTCTAATTCTGTTTCATGTTTAAATGATGGACAGATTTCTTTGTAAACACAATAATCGCAAAGTGCGGTTTGTCGTCGAGGAAATTCATTTACGTTTTCAATTTCTTTAATTATTTCGCAAACTTCATTTTGCAGTTTTTTTAATTGCTCGTCTGTTCTTTCTGAAATTGCATCTTTGTTAAAAGCCAACATGTGCCAAATTAATTTTACTGACTTCGCGTCTTTGAATTTATCCTTTACCCAAACAGAATAAAGTGCGAGTTGTCTGTCTTCGTCTGCTTCTTCTTGGTCTTTCATTCGCGAGTTTGTTTTATAATCGCAAACAAAATAATTTCCGTCGCTGTCACAACCTAATTTATCAATTCTAACATGCCAAGAATTTCCGTCTGGAAGAATCATTTTATCTTGTGTCTCCAAACCCAAAATCGTCATCTGTTCAAAAGGTCTCATTCTGTCAAAATAATCTGAAATAAATTTAATTCCCATTTTTCTATAATTTTCTGAATTAACATTTTCTTTATCTGCCTTAACAATTAAAATGTCGTCGGAGAAATTCTTTTCCCAGATTAAATTATAAAATTTTAATATCGTGGACTTAGCAATTCTTTTTTTGAATTTTTTATTTTTATACAAAAACTCTAATGCCTGATGAACCATATCCCCCATAAATGCCTCAATCGTCGTCGGTGTTTCAACTTCAACTTTGTCAATATATTTTAATTTGTATTGATAAGGACAATTTTCATAAGTAGAAATTTTTGAGTGAGAGTAGTTTGTCATTTTTTGTTTAATTCTTTTGTTTTTCCCAAATCTTTTGACATTAACTTAAATAAATAATTCTTGTTTTTATAATTATCTCTCTCGCAAAAATCATTTCATAGAAAAATAGCGCGACTTCGTCGCATTTGTTTAAAAAAATTAATATTTGAAATCTTGAATTGAAGTTTGTCGCGAATTTTTTATCATTGAGCAAAGTCAAAAAACCCAACGAGAAAATGGCTGAACAAACGAGTTTAAGATTTAAGACATTATCTTTTCTTAAAAAAATTTTTCGCCAGCGTGAGCAAGAAAAATTTTCAAGTCAATGTGCTGAAAGCACTAAACATCTCCTTTCAATTTCCCCCTCCATCCACAAAAAATAAATAAAAAATAAAAAAAATAAAAAATTTTTTACTTAGAATCTTCTATTAAAGCTTCTAGGTCTGTCGCCACCAAAACTTCGTCTTGGTCCGTCTCTGCTAAATTCTCTTCTAGGTCTGTCTTCCATTGGTTTTGCTTCAGAGAGTTTAAGTTCTCTGCCTTCAAAATCTTTTCCATTCAGTTCTTCAATAGCTTTTTTAGCTTCTTCGTCATTTGAAATTGTCACAAAACCAAAACCCTTTGATCTTTTTGAAAATTTGTCTATGATGAGAGTAACTTCTTCTGGATTGTAGGATGCGAAAATTTTTTTCAAACTTTCTTCATCAACACTAAAAGGTAAATTCCCTACATATATTTTCATTTTGTCCTCCTTACATTTCTATGCGCATAAATTGTATTTTGAAATATTTTTTTATTTAAATTATTTTTCATGCGAAGTTTTCTCCTTGCGACCTTTCAATAATCTTTGTCATTTCTTCTCCAAGAATTTTCAAACTATTTTCTATTTCATTTTTAATTTCATTAAGTTTTTTAATTTGTTCTTGAATTAATTTTTTTGTTAACTCAATATCTTTTTTTACAAAATTTTTTCCTCCAACGTCCACGACCAAATCTTCGTCGAGAATTTTCGCTTTTACAAAAATCCCTCTTCCAAATGAAGCCATTATTTCTTTATCTTTAGAATTTTTTAAATCATCTAAACCAAAATTAAGTTGCCCCATTTCTATCATTGCTTGTTCAACTGCTTGATATTGTTGTTGAAGTTGTTGCGCTTGCTGATCAAATAATTGCAACCTTATCATTAGTTCTTGTTGTTGTTTTTCCATACTTGAACAAAATTACGCGACTTTTAAAACTTTCCTAAGGACTAAACTAGACAAAATTCCGCTCACAATATACCACCAAATCCAACCAGAAAGAACCTCTGTATAAATTCCTCTAATCCAACCAAATAAAAGAATCAAAGGAATAAATGTAATAAGCATTGGTTTCATAGAATGTTTCATAAGTTCCATAGAGCATTGAAGCATTTCTTTATTTATCTCTTCGGTTTTTTGAATATTTCCTTTATTGTCTTTTAATTTTATTTTGCACGCGTTTTGAATCTCCTTGAGTTCTTTCATTCTGTTCTGGTTTGTAAATTTTTTTGTAATTAAAGTCATAATTAATGTAACCAGAAACGAAATAAGAACAATACTTATTTTAGGATACATTGAAAGATATTCTATCACCATTTTTTTATTAGTAAAAATTTGTTTTTAAAACTTCCGACGAGAAATTTGACGAGGGAAAATGTTGAAAGGGATTATTGCAAATAATAATTTATGTTAAAGTGCAGATTTCAACTAATTAGATTTTCGGAGAAGATAGATTATTGTTAATTAAAATAAATTGCGACTTCGTCGCCAAATTTCTTTAGAGAAGTTTGAATAATTCACATTTTTCTGTCGCAAAAATATTTTTGCAAACTTTATGGAAAATTCCCGACGACAAAGTTGATTATTTTTTGCATAAATCAAAATTAAATTTCAAAAACCTATTTTTGCAAAGTTCTCTTTATGTTATTCACAAATTTTGTTTGCTCTAAGTTTGTTCGCGAAATTTTTTCGCACAGGACAAGATAATACTAAACAAATTTTTTACTCTGATCCCTCTTTCCCAAATCCAACAATCCTTAATTCTCCAAAAACTTTTTCCAACAACGGATAGGGTTTGAATCGTCGAATAACTCTTTTTTCTCTTTGTTCTTTTCTTTTTTCTCTTAAACTTAATCTTTGAGAAGTTTTATCAATTATTTTAAAAACTAAATCTGTTTGTTCTTCTTGGGATAATTCTTGATAATCTGAATTTCTTGCGAATTTTATTTTTCTTAATAACACAAATGCGACATCTGCAGACATTAAACCTCTGGTAAAATGTTCTTGAACATATTCAAAAGTTTTATTCTGATTTAAAGTTAATCTATTTCTTGTATAAAAATCATCGTCGTCAACAAATTCATATTCTGTGCAACCTGTATTAAACAAACCCAGCCCATGACCCGCATATTCTTCAAGATCTCTGTCAGGTATTAAATCACTTTTACTTAAAATTCCAATTCTCGTCAATCTTCTTACTAATCCGTGCAGATTTAAATCCCTGTAGAATGTTCGATAATCTCCAATTGCATCTAATCTTGAATAACTTGTTCCATAATTAGAAAATTCTTTTGACCATCCTTTTATTTTTTGAGTTATTCTTTTTTGGGAAAGTGCTCTTGATTTAGTTTGTTTATAATCCCTTTCCCATTTTTTACTTTCCATTTCCGAATCTCTTCGATATTCTCCTTCAATATAATCCCATACTGCTAAATTCCAAGGAGTTATACTTGTAAATCCTTCATGGTCCGGAAGATAGCCCGTAGCTTCTCCTTCTAATGCCATTTTTCCATCTGTCGGAGCGCATCTTAAAAAATCTTGCCTTGTTTCTTCCCAAGTTTTTTCATCTTCCCAACCTTGCGGAATTTCTTTTCTTGCAAATTCTACTCTTTGAGTCCTATCAGAATATCTTTGTTTTGTAACAAGACAAAATCCTCTTTCAGAAATTAATTCAGATAATAGTGAAAAATCTTGATTAGGGATAATCAGTTGCAGTCCTTCTTCAATTCTTTGAGGTATTTCCATAATAATTATCCCCTCTTCTTTTTTAATTAGAAATTTTATCCGCCCATAAATTTTCTAAACGCAGGATTCATATCACTTGAATGTTGTTGCGCAATATTTTGATAAAGTTGGAACATAATCATAATTACAAGAAGTGCAGAAGTTCCTGAAACAAGTGCGCCCAAAAGATTTGTGAACGACGATAAAAATCCAATCGCTGCCCCGCCCATAACTGTCAAAGGCATAATATATCTATCTAAAATTCCCTCAAGAATTCTTGGGTCTTGTCTAAATCCTGCAAGTTGCAAACCAGACGCAGAAATTTTTTCTGCTTGCGCCTTAGCATCCATTTGCGAGGTCTTAATCCACAAAACCGCGAACAGCGTCGACAAAATCATAAATCCTAAAATATGAGTCAAACCTTGGATTAAATATCTTGGCAATAATCCGCCACGAATTATTAAGTCAAGTAAATTTGTTGAGTCCATCCAAAATGCAAAACCCGAGATAGCTCTTCCTTGCGAGAAATGTCCGAGCCAAGTAAACCACGACGCGAATTTCGCGACTCCTTCGCAAACTCCTCCTTCAGTTAAACAAGGTGCTGCAGCATTTTCTAAAATTCCGCCAAACATTTGAAATTGCGCCATCAAAGCGGCTGTTAAAATTACTGGAATAACTCCTGCATAAAAAAATGAAAGCGGCCATTTAATTCCATAGCCCCTTACTCTTCCAAATGATAAAGGTATTTCAACTTTCAATGACTGAACCCAAACTACAAGCAAGAAAATTACAACTGTCGCGAGAATTGCCCCTAACGCGGCAGTTGCCCCAATGCTATCTCCGTCGATTAATGATTTAAAAAATACAAAAATTTTTCCGCTATAACTTACAATTAAATTTCCTGTTCCTGCATCTTTTCCTAAAAATTGAAAGGCCTCTGTGACAACTCTTAAACTTACTCCAGCTGCGATGAATAAACTAACTCCAGAACCAAATCCCCATTTTTGACACACTTCATCTAAATAAAAAATTGCAAGTCCGCCTAAGATTAATTGAAAAATTACAATCCCTGCAAAACCCGGCAATGCCTGCAGACCCTGCATCACAACATAGACAGTTCCTTCAAAAATAATAAAAAAGAAAACCAAAAGTTTTTGCAAGCCATTGAAAAATTTCTTGCCTTCTGCTGTTGATTGATCAATATTTATAATTTGAGCCCCGACGAGCAATTGCAAAATTATTGACGCCATAACAATCGGGCCAATGCCAAGAGAAATGATGCTTCCGAAATCAGTTCCCATAATTGTTGCGAGATATTCAAATCTTGCGAGCGCGTTATTTGAAAGTCCGAAAAGCGGAATATTCATTAAAACAAAAAAAACTCCGACGACAATCAGAGTCCATTTCATTTTTGTCTTGAAGTCCAATTTTTTTTCTTCTGGTTTTCTGACTTCGGGAATATACTCAAATATTTTTCTAAAGTCCATAATTATTCTTGAGAATTAATGTTTTTAAATATTCCCAACATTTAATTTATCTATTCTTTTATGAAAATTTTTATTCGCCGTTCTCGTCGATAAAATTATTAAACAAATTTGTAATTTTTAATTTTCAAACGCAACCCTAAAAAAATTAATTAGAGAAGAATAAAAAGAATACTCTCTTGAAATTTTTTGTGTCTCTCTCGCACTTCTTAGTTCAACTTCTTTTTTAAAAACTTCTCTTGGAACTGCATAAACCAATTTTATTCTCATTTATTCTCCCTCACTCTCTTCTTCCTCTTCGTCGTCAGAACTTTCTTCATCGCTGTTTTCTTCTTTACTTTCTTTTTTCTTTGCGACTTTTTTTCCCTTTTTCTCTTCAGTTTTTTCTTCGTCTTCAGGATTTTTTTGTTTTAGTAAAATTATTTTTCCGCCTTTTGCTTCAACCTTTTCTATTGCTGACTTTGAGGCCTCGTCTGCTTTGATAATTAATTTTCCAGAGACATACCCTTCGCCGAGAATTTTGTAACCCGTTAAATCAACTTCGCCTGACTTGTGCTTTTCTTGAACTTGTCTTAAATTTATTCTTTGTCTTTTGTCTCTTTTTGTTCCTCTACTTGTCACGCCCTGTTTGCCGAAATAATCATGTCCGTATAATTTTGTTATCAAGGTTATTTTTTGTCCGCTTCTTTTTCCTGTTCCTGCGAGACCATATCCCCCTCGATGTCCAGAGCCCTTTCGTTTTTTTCTTGCTCCGCCCCCATGAGTTCCCATTTTTCTTCCATGCATTCTTGATTTTTTTTGTCGTTTTTTTAATTTCATTTTAAATTCTCAATATATTCTTTTAATTTTGGATGAACTTTTGGTATTTTGTGATATTTTTCTAATTCGTCAATTTCAATCCATTTCAGGTCCACAAATTTTTGTCCTGGCTTTAATTTTCCGCCGACTGGTTCACATAAATAAAATATAGTTAAAAATTCTTTTCTTTCTGAAATTATTTTCGCGAAAATCGGCCCAAGTGATTCAACTTTCACACCTGTCTTTTCTTGAATTTCTCTTTTTAAGGTATCTTCAAGTTCATCGTCTTCTTTTGGTCGCCCGCCAGGAAAACACCAAGTAATTCCTTTTATGTAAGGATCGTTTTCTCTTTTTCCTAACAAAATTTTTTTTGTCTTTGGATCAAAAATTATTCCAGAAACATTTACAATAAATTGTCCTCTCTGAAGTTCTGCGACATTTTTCAAATTTATTTTTTTCATCATAGCATCCTCGCAATTAGCTCATTTATTTTTTCTTTGTGGTCTCCGAGAACCCCGCCTTGATTAAACGAAAGTTTGCTTTTGATTCCTTTTCTTGGCGGATGAAGACGGAAAAAGTTTTCAATATTTGTTTTTCTTTTCTTTTTTAATTCTTCAAACATTTCTTTGCTTATTTCTCCATACGCGACAAAGTCCCTGACTTTTTGTATCATTCCTAAATTTTCAGGAGTTGGTTCCACAACAACGCAAGCATATTTTCTTCTTAATCTAAGTCTATCAAGAGTTTCTGCAAAGTCCCTTCTGACACTCATCATTCCTTTAATTCTTATTATTGCTATTTTATTTTCCATTTGTTTTCTCCAACGCGTCCATGCACGCTTTTACTAAATTAAAAGTTGTTTTTGTTTTTCCAAATGTCTTTGAATAAACATCTTTGATTCCTGCGAGTTTTAAAACTTTTTTTAATTCGCCAGCGACGACCAAACCAGTTCCTTGAGGCGCGGGAATTAATTCAACTCTAACACTTCCTGCTTTTCCGCAAACCTTGAAAGGAATTGAATGAAGTTCAGAACAATCGCAGTCAAACGAAGCGCAACCTCTTGTTATTTTTATAATTCCTAATTTTGCTTTTCTAATTGATTTATCTCTTGCTGGCAATGTTTCAGTTGCTCTTCCCATTCCAGTTCCAATGTGCCCGTTTTTGTCGCCGACAACAGCCATTGCAGAAAAAGTTGGAACATTTCCTTCTTCAGTTTTTCTCTGAGTTTGTTTCCAAGCCCTTCTTTTTCCTCCGCCAAATTTTCCTTTTGATTGTCCGATTGAGATTAAATCTGATTCAAGAGTTAGCAAAGAGTCAACAATTTCTGGCTCTAAAATTTTTAAATTTTTATTTAAAATCTCGTCGATGTTTTTGATTTTTTTTGCTTTTACTTCTTCTCCTAATTTTGTTTTCGGAACCCATGCTTCTGTTGTCACAACTTTTGAAATTCCTCTTCTGCCTTTTGCAGAAATATTTTTTACTTCTTTTTGAATTTCTTTTAATTCTTTAATTTCTTCTTCATCTAAAACTTCTTCTGGAAGTTCAGCAAATTCGTCGTTGACTAACTCTGTTGTTGCTTTTTCAATTCCTTCTTCTGAAACGCTTTTATATGCTTTTGCGGTTTTTTCTAAATTTATTTTTTGTTCTTCTTCTGATTTCATTTTCTCTTTCCTATGATATTTAATTTAATTTTTTCGTCTTGAATTTTCTCATTTTGTTTTTGAAAATTTAATGATGTAAAAATTAAAATTGCTTTCATTTCTTTTCTCCTAATATTGCAATTTTAATTTTTTCAAACGGAATTTTATTTGTTAGATGTTCCCCTTTAATTCTTTCTTCATCAGGCAAGGCCTCTTTTTTGCAAGAAATTTTTATTCCAGAGTCAATAAGTCCCTTGATAAATCCAAAAATATTTGACTTGTGAATTGTTCTCATCATTCCTAAGTCCAAAATTGGTTCTTCAAGTTTCTTATCTTGAATTTCTTTTCCAATTAACAAACCAGTTAAATAAAATGCAGAAAGATTTTTTATTGATTTTGATTTTTCAGGCCAGCCAAATTTATTTAATTTTTTTGAATTTACTTCAAGCAAAACTTTGTCCTGAGCTTCTTTGCTTACAACATATTGAGCAACAACATATTTGTTTGATTTTCTCAAAACAAGACGAGGTCTTGCGCTTTTCAACAGCAAAATTCTTTTTGAATAATTTGTTATTGCTTTTCTTCTCCGTGATTTTATTGTTTTCATTTTAGATCCCTATTTGAAAATGAAACAGACAGAAAATTTTTCCTGAATTTTCTGTATTTTCAAAATCTTTAATGGCGATCTGTGCGAAGGCACAGCTGAGATTTTGAAATCGTTTTTATTTAATTGAGTTTTCATTTTCTTTCCTTAATTTGTTCTTTTAATTGCGCGATACTTTTAAAATGTCTGTTTCTAATTTGTTTTCTGATTTCAGTAAAGTCCTCTCGCGAAATTTCCCCTCGCTGTTTCAGCGCCTTTAGATACGCCCTTAATTTTCTTGTGATTATTATGTATTCTCTTTTTCTTCCAACAACTCTTTTTTTTATTTTCCCAACTCTTCTTCTGGTTCTTCTCTTGACTTTTGTTCTTCTTCCTTTGATTTCTTTTACAATTATTGCGCCTTCTTTGTAAAGTTCGCGAATGTCTTGTTTTGTCAATGCCTGAGATATTTCTTCAAGCCGTTCTTTTAAAAAAACAATTCTTTCTTTCCCGACTTTCAAAGTTCTTGACGATAATTCTTTCTTTTTCCTAAGATTCATTTTTCTTTCTCCATTTTTTCTTCATTTTTAGTTTCTTGAATTTCTTCTTTCTTTTTCTCTTCTGATTTTTCTTCTTTCTTTTTTTCTTTTACAGACGCGGTTTTCTTTTCTTGATTTTTTCTCTTTAATTTCTTTTCAATTATTTTAAAAAATTTTTCAATATTTAAATTTTGAATTTCAATATTTTTTTCTTTTGCTTTTTTCGCGATTTCAAATTTTTTCTTGTTCCCGATTTTTCCAATAATTGCGATTTGATTTTTTTCTACTCTCTCAAGCTGTTTTAAATTTTCAACAAATACTGGTTGCTTTCCCTGGATTTTTCCTCTGAATTTTTTGTCGCTTCCATATCCGATTGAAACACAAACAGGAACTCCTTTTCTTTTTTCACGCATTTTATTGTGTCGTCCTGTTGGCCTTGCCCATTTTTGCAATTTTTTTCTGCGTCTTCCAAGTCGCGAATGCGCCAGCATTCTTCTTCTAACAAATTTTGGTTTTTTTCTAATATATTTTTCCATTTTACTTTTCTCTTCTTATTTTTCCTTTCCCGCTTTATTTGTTTTTTGTTTCATTTTATTTTTTTTTCTTGAAACAAAAAAGACAGAAAATTTCCTGTTTTCTGTCTTTTCAAAATCTTTAATGGATTTCTGTGCGAAGGCACAGCTGAGATTTTGAAAACATGGTTTGTTTAAATTATTAATTTCCATTTTACATTTCCTTTCCTGCTTTATTTGTTATGAAAATTCCGTCTTGAAAAACTCTTCTGTCCCTTAATCTAATCCAAGTTGCTTTTTCAAAATTTGCCGCTGTTTGTCCTGCGATTTCTCTGTCAATTGATTTTACAATTATATCTTGCCCCTTTACTTCAACTTCTGCTCTGTCAAGAACAACTGAACTTCGCGGAGTTTTTTCTCCCAAGAAATTTTTTATTGTTGCAGTATTTCCCTGAATGCTGACTGTGATTGGAAAATGAGCAAAGCAAACTTTTAGTTTTATTTCAAATTTTTTCTGAACCCCTTTAATCATATTTTTCAAATGCGCAGAAATTGTGTTCATCATTTTTTTCTCGCGTTTTGTTGAGTCCTTATTTCCAATAATTATTTTGTTGTTTTCAATTTTAAATTCCAAACTCGGAGCATAAAATTTTCTTTTAAGTTCTCCTTCTTTTCCGTGAATAGAAAATTCATTTTCATTTAAACTAACTTCAACTCCGTCGGGGATTTCAATTTCTACAAAAAGTTCCTTGTGCATTAGTAAAAATATGCAATTAAGCATCCTCCTGTTTTTTCTTCTTGGGCCTCTTCGTGAGTCATCAGACCTTTGTTTGTTGAGACAATTATTGTTCCCATATTTCTTGCAGGCAAATATCTTCTTCTGTATTTTTCTATTTCATCTTTTTGAACTGTGAATCGCGGTTTGATTGATTTGCATTCTTGAAAGTCGCCGAGAGTCATGTCTATTGATTTCTCTTCTGTATTAATTTTATATTTTTTCACAGCGCCTTTTTGTTTCATAATTTTCAATACTTCAACAAGAACATTTGAAATTATTTTTATTTTAATTTCTTCTTTTCCTGCTCTCTTTGCATTTCTCATAACATTTAGAGCATCAGCAACTACATCTTGTGACATTTTAAATCTCCGAGTGAAACGAGGAGTTTAAGAGACAGAAAATTTTTCCTGAATTTTCTGTATTTTCAAAATCTTTAATGGCGATCTGTGCGAAGGCACAGCTGAGATTTTGAAACTCGTTTGTTTTATTTATTTTATTTTTCATTTATTCTTGTCCCCCTCCATATAATTCTTTTGGAAAATGACTACAATCTCTTGCAACAAACCCAAATAAGATTCCTATCTTTTTTCCGGTTGAAGAGCAAACATAAACTTCTTCTTCATAATTAGGAGTTTGACTAGGGCAATTTCCGCAATCAACCCCTTCAAATGAAATTTTTTTCTCAGCTTGTTGTGTTTCAACTCCTACAACTTCTTCACAAGTTCCAGTGTGGTATATACTATATCTTATCATTTATTTTTTTCCAAATTATTTTTTAATTTATTTTTCATTTAACTATATTTTTCAAACCCCAATTCAGGCGCCATTTCTCTGAAACAATGCCTGCATAAATTTAATCCATATGAACTTATGTGCGCGCCAAATCTTCCACACTTTTCGCATTTTTGTCTTGCGATTCCAGTTGTTCTTTCTTTAGGTTTATTGTGCTTTAAAAACTTCTGCATAACTACTGGTTTATTTCTTAATTGTTTCAAAATTTTTCTCCAGTCAGATGCGGTCATCTTAAACCTCCGAACAAAGTGAGGAGTTTAAGAGACAGAAAAATTACTATTTTTCTGTATGCGAAGTTTCCCCCTAAATTATTTAATTGAATTTTCATCTTGAACCTCCGAGTTCTCTTTTTGCTTTTTCTATTTCTCTTCTTCGTTGACCAACATTATCTGCATCTACTAATGCACGAATAGATTCAATATTTACGATTAATGAATCTTCTCCATATCTTCTTACTATCTCTGCATCTACTTTCATTTCCTGTTCATAAATTATTATTTCATTTTTCATTTTATGCTCTTCCAACAAATTCTGTTTTGAATTTGTCTTCCATAAATTTAATTATTTCTTTTTTTGAAATTATCTGTCTTTTTGAATATTTCCCTTTCTTGATTTTTTTCAAAGCAACTCTTCTGCCTGCTCTTTTGAAAACAACTGTCACATCAAGTCCGATAATCCCAATGTCTCTTTGATATTCTGCTCCAGGAATTTCAATATACTCGTGAATTCCAAAAGAAAAATGATTGTCTGCGATTTGTTTTTTTCTTAATTTATTATTTACTGCAACTAACATTCTTTTCAAAATAGCGTCAATATCTTTTCTTATTGTTACAACAGAACCGATTTCAAGTCCAGGTCTTACCCCCAAAGTCGGAATTCTTTTTTTAGAGCGTTTTTTTGCAGGAACTCTCCCAGTTAAAATTTTTAATAACTTAAATCCTTTTTCAAGATTATCTCCTATCCCGCCTATGCTTAAAACAACTTTTTCAATTCTAATTGTTCTCATAATGTTTTCTGGTTTATTTTTAGTTTCTGTTTTCATTCCACCACCATTATTTGTTTAATTAAGATCTGAGAGGTTTTTCCAGCTTCTTTGATTTCAACATTTTTCTTTTCAGAATTTATTTTCTCAACTATTCCTGTTTCTCCAACATGCTTTCCGTCTATAACAAAGACCTTTGCGCCTGTTTTTAGTTCAAGACATTTTTCAATTTTATTTGTCTTGAAATTTATCACAACAGAATCATTTACTTTGCATTTTAAATCAGAAAGAAAATTTCTTCCATCGCTCAAATTTATTTGAACTTTTTTTCCTTTCAAGATTTTTTTATTTTTTATTTTCGCGATCTTGCTGTGAGAATTTTTTTCCAACTCTATTTTGAATTTTCCTTTTTTGTCAAAAGTTATTCTATAACTTTCTTTTGCAGGAACAATTGTCAAAACATCAAATAAATTTGCCCCTTGTTTGTCGTCGATAATTAGCTTTTCATTTAACAAAAGTTCTTTTCTGAAAATTGCCCTCTTAACTTCTTTTCTTGTCTGTGCGACTTTCAAAATATCTCTTAAAATTATTAAAATCGGAATTTCTCCTGACATAGGTTTCACTACAAAGGTCTTGCCCTTTCTTTTTATTGGCCAAGTCATCGGAGCTTTTTGCAATTTAAGGTGCGACATTTTTCTCCTCCTTCATTTTATTTTTCTCGTCGGTGTTTTTATTTTTAATTTCTTTTTTTATTTCAGTTTTATTTTCAGATTTTTCTCGCTGAATTTTTTTCTTCATTCTTTTTTCATCTTCTAATTCTAATTCAAGGATTTGCAAATTTGCAGGTTGCATTTTAACAAGCGCATTTGAGCCGTCCATTTTTTTTACTTGAATTCCTTCAACTTCTACTTTTGAAATTTTTGTATAGACCCTCAAAACCTTTCCTTGTTTTTTCTTGAATTTTCCTTTCATAATTTTTACCAAGTCGCCTTTTCTGACAACTACATTTCTTTTTGAATATTTTTTTCTAAGTTCTTTTGAAAGTGTGACACTTAAAAATTTTCTCTTAATATGAAGCGGGGCATTCGCCCGATATTTATTTTGCTTTTTCGGTGCCTTGCTTGAGTTCCAATGTTTGCTAAAATGTCGTTTCATGCGAAGTTTTCTCCTGAAAACGAGCAGACAGAAAACATCAATGACCAATTAAGATTGTTTTCTGTATTTTCAAAATCTTTAATGGCGATCTGCGCGAAGGCGCAGCTGAGATTTTGAAATCGTTTTTTATTTATTTGAAAATTTGTTTTCATTTTATGCTCTTATTGTTCGAGGATATTGTGAAATATCTTCTCCAAATTTAATTGCTAACATTTATCTCTCATCTTAAACAACAATGCTAGCGATTTTTGCAACTTGTGGCCATCGCTCCATTACCTCCCTTGCTATTGGTCCCTTTATTTGAGTGCCTTTTGGATTTCCTTTTTCGTCTTTTAAAATTGCGACTGCGTTGTCTTCAAAACAAATTCTTTCTCCGTCTTTTCGTCTATATGGTTTTCTTAATCTTATCACAACCGCGTCAAAGACCTTCCCTTTCATATCTGGAATTCCTTTTCTTACAGAGACCTTTACCCAATCAGAGATTTTTGCATAGCCCTGTCTTGTCTTTGTAACCTTTCCTCTTTTTACTCCCACAATTCTTACAATCTTTGCTCCACTATTATCTGCAGAGATTACCATTGCTCCTAAATTTAATGCGCGCGTTGCTCTTGCGCTAATTGGTTTCATCTTAAATTTTCTCCTTCATTTTTTGAAAATTTAATGAGGTAAAAATTTCCTAATTTTTTCATCTTAAACCCCCAGGTAAACTTGCGGGATTTTGAGTTTTTATTTCTCTTAATCTTCTTTCACTTGCTTGAATGCATTCTTGAACAAAATTAAAACTTCCATTTACCCATGCATAATTTTCTAACGCGTTTTTTCCAAGTGCTATTGCTCTTTCATATTTTTCTTGCATTGTGTTTATTTCATTTCTCATCTGTCCTTTTCTTTCTCCTTATTTTTATTTATCGGTATTTTGTCGTTGCTGTTTTCAGTTTTTTCTTCTCCTGATTTTATTTTTTCTACGACTACAAAATGAATTATTTTGCTCAAGGGTCTGCATTCCTGAACCTTTATTAAATCTCCTATCTGGATTTTGTCATCAATGCATTTTGGAAGTCGTGCGTGAATTTTTGTTTTGGATTTTGCATATCTTTCATACTTCCGAATATAAATTGTTCTTTCAAATTCTATTGCAACTCGCTTATCAAATTTTTTTACAACAATTCCTTGGAAAGTTCTCCCGCGTGTTTTCAGATTTCCATGAGTAGGACAATCTTTATCTAAACATTTTGTAGTTTCAACTATTTTTTCTTTTTTCATTTTCTTTTCCATTTTTGTTTCTGTTTTTTTGTCTTTCATCTTTTGTTTTTATTCCTCAACTTATTCAATGGATCCTTCATCAAAATCAAGTTTGACTAAGATTTTTTTTATCTTGTCTCTATGGTCTCCTTGAAGTTCTATCGCGCCATCTTTGTAAGTTCCGCCACAAGCGAGCTCGTTTTTCAGGGCCCTTGCGATGGACTTTACATCCATGCTGTTTTCAAATCCACTTACCAAAGTAACAACTTTTCCATATCTTTTTTTGTCAGTTGTTACCTTAATCCTCTGCGAGCGTTTTTGCATTTGTTCGCAGACACATGCCTGTTGAGGCAATCCACATTTTGGACATATTTCCATATTTTATTTTTCAACTCCTTTTTCAAGGTTGTTGAGCGTCAATATTCGCGCAATGATCTTTCTTATATTTTTTGCTTTTCCGCCAATTTCTTTTCCTTTTATTTTTGACTTCGCGAGTTCAAGTTTTAATTCTTTCATTTTCTTTTCTCTTTCTTCTTTACTTAATTTTTTTATCTCTTTAAATTTCATTCTCCTTTCCCCTTAATTTTATTTTCTTCTGAATTTTCTATTTTGTTGTCAGTATTTTTTTCTTGAAAATTATTTTTATTTTCAATTTTCTCGTCGGAGTTTTCAGATTTTTTATTTTCTTTTTTAATTCGAGTTTTCTCTTCAATTTCATTTCCTTCAGAAATATCTCGGCTTTTTTTCTTTCCCCGAAGGCTTTCTTTTTTCCTAGAAAAAAAGAAAGGGCTCTTTTCAATAGGATTTTCATAAGCATTTTTGTTTTCATTTAATTTTTTTAAAAGTTCTTCATTTACAATAATTTTATCTTTTAATTTTACTTTTGGAGAAAGTATGCTGACTTTTATTCCAACTGTTCCAGGTTTTGTTTCTGCTCTTGCTTGGGCTTTGTCTACGAGCTTTGCAGGGTCTCCTGTTTTTTTCAAATAGCCCTGTCCAAATCTCCATTGCTTTGCTCTTGAACTTGGAAGTTTTCCATTCATTCTAATTTCTGCCCCTAAAGCGCCAGCCCTCATAATTTTTTCAAGAGTTTTGTAAGCAATTATTTTAAATCTAACAGGCCCGAATTTTTCCAACTCAATCGCGATATTGTCTGCCATGCTTTGCGAATCAAATTCCGGAATCATTATTTCTTCAATTTCAATGTGCGGATTATCTAATTTAAATCTTTTTTTCAAGACCTGAGTTAGCTCTCTGATTTTGTCTCCGCCTCTGCCGATTATTAAACCTGGTTTGCTCGTGGATATAACTATTTTTTCTCCAACCGGGGTGTATTCAATTCTGATTCTGCTGATTTTTCCTTTTCCAAGCGACTTCTTAATATATTCGCGTGCGGAATATTCTTCTTTCTTAAGTTGAACAGTTTTTCTTTCTTCCATTTTATTTTTTCCTTTTCCCTTTTCTATTTTTTAATTTATTTTTTTCAATTGCAACTAATCTAACATGAGTTCTTTTTCTTAACCATTTTCCAAATCTTCCGCGAGGCATTGAGGCCTGATTTGCAATTGCTTGCGAGATTACTGGATTATTTATTCCATTAACTTCTGAATTTGATTTCAAACTTTTTATAAGCATTATGAAAACTTTTGTTGCGTTTTGCGGAAATTTTGCGCCTGCAATTCCCTTTCCTTTTTGATGAGGATACTCTCCTTTCATTGGAACTGGTTTTGTTTTTTTCAAAACTTTTTCTAAGTCCTCAACTGCTCTGTCTGGTGTCTTGAATTTCACAAATCTGCAAAGATTAATCGCATACTTTGTTGAGAGTTTCAAGTCCTTTGCATTAACTTCTGCCAAGTCCTTTTTAACACTTTTCTTAATTTCAATTTTTTTTGTTTCTTTTTCTTGAGTTTTAATTTCTGGTTTTTCTATTGCGTTCTTTTTTTCTTCCTGAATTTTTGTTTCAGCAGTTTTGTCGTCTGTAATTTTGTTTTCTAATTTTTTTTCTTCAACAATTTTATTTTCCTGCTTTTTGTCTTCGTAGATTTTATTTTCAATCTTCTTTTCTTTTTTAGGAACTTCTAATTTTGTTTTTGCAATTTTGGTTTGCTGTTTCATTGCCCTTGCATTTTTTTGTTCTGGATTGTAATTTTTTTCCATCTTAAATCTCCGAGTGAAACGAGGAGTTTAAGAGACAGAAAATTTTTCCTG
>CAYVCF010000005.1:0-30401 GCA_964450135.1 Candidatus Woesearchaeota archaeon | reverse complement strand
GAAATTTGTTAAGCCTTTTTGAATATTTGAAAATGATTCCTCCTTATTATCTGCAGATTGCTATAGGCTTATATATAATACAAATTATTTTTATTTTAACAAATACTTTAGTTATTGTTGATTCTGGCCAGGACAAATTAGAAAAAACAAATAACTTTGGGCAAAATTTAATGAAAGGAATTATTCTTTATATTGTTACTTCTTTTATTTCTATTCTTGCACTTTTTGTTTTGTCGTCGATAGTTCTAAGCGGAGTGGTGTAAAAATCTTGAAAATTTTAGAAACAAAGATTTATAAATAAAATTCGCTTGAAGAAAATATGCATTCAAAAAGAGGGCAAGAGATGAGTACTAGCACATTTATTTTAACTGGCGCGCTTGTAACAATTGATTCTGGTGAGGACAAATTAGAAAAGACAAATAAATTCGGAGAAAATTTAATGAAGGGGATTGTTCTTTATCTTGTAACCTCGTTTGTTTCAATTTTAGCATTATTTATTTTGTCGTCAATAGTTTTAAGCGGAGTGGCGTAAAAATCTTGAGAAAATTTAGAAACAAAGATTTATAAATAAAATTCTCTTGAAGAAAATATGCATTCAAAAAGAGGGCAGGAGATGAGCACAAGCACAATTATTTTAATCGTTCTCGGACTTATTGTTCTTGTGATTCTCGCGATTGGTTTTATGATGGGCTGGGAAAATGTCGCGCCCTGGCTTGCTTCAAAAAGCAATGTTGAAGATGTTAGCAGACAATGTTCTCTTGCGTGTTCAAAAGAATCAAAATATGATTATTGTTCAAAATTAGTTGAATTAAAAGATGAAAAGAAAAACGAAATTCAAGGAGCAACTTGCAATCTGCTTTCTGGAGTTCCGACTTTTAAAACAAAATGGGGAATTGAGACATGTTCAAAGATTGATTGTGAGAAATTTGAGTGCGAAGAAGTTGAGGGGGTTATCCCAATTAAAGAAAATATTTTGAAGGGATTGATAATAAATGAATTAACAATAACTGGAGACCCATTGGCAGTAGAAATAATAACACCTGAACAAGGAAAAACTTTTTATGACCTAACAGCATTTGCAAAAGATTTGACTCAAGACACAAGTGTTTGTCAAGTTTTAGCGCTAAATAAAAAAGACCAAAAAGAAACTCCAATTGTCTTAAAATAATTTTGACAGCGACGAGAAAATTGAAGAAAGTTTAATATAGGGGGATAAAAAGAGATAAGTTTCTTTATATCGCGAGACGCAAAAATTTATTTATTTCAAAACTTTCTCAACCAAATATTTTTAAACATAGAAACAAAAATAATTTTATGATAGAAAGAACTTTGGTTTTGATAAAACCCGATGGATTAATAAAAAGTTTGACCGGGAATATTATAATTGTTTTGTCTGAAACAAAATTGAAAATTACTGGCGCGAAGGTTGTAAAAGTTACAGAAGAACTTGCGAAAAAACACTATTCTGAATTAGAACCCTCACTGAAAAAAAAATTTGGCGAGGAAAAAGGAAAAGAGGTTTTCAAGAATATTGTAGATTATATACAAGGAAAATTTCATACTGACAGAGTTTTGGCTTTGGTTTATGCTGGCGAAAACGCGATAAAAAAAGTTCGCGAAATTGCAGGAGAAACAAATCCTGAAAAAGCTCTACCGACGACAATTCGCGGAAAATTTGGGAGAATACATTCTGAAACAAAGGTCTTTGAAAATGTAATTCATTGTTCTGATTCAAAAGAAAATGCAGAAAAAGAAATCGCGCTTTGGTTCAAGCCAAGCGAAGTTGTGAATTATAAAGATAGATTTGGAAAATAAAAAGAACCTAAGCGGTTCTCACAAAAATTTTTATTTTGTTTTGAAATTTTTGGGACTCAAAAAATCTTTTGCGAGATTTTTTCAGTTTTTGAATCTCCCTTTTCTGTTCATGTTAAGTGGCATTTTCCTATGCCTCCTGCGATGCCACATAGAATTAAACCTAAGAGGCTCTTTCAAAAATTTTTAATTTTGTTTCTAAATTATGATTAACAAAATAATTTATATAGTTTAAAAAATATTTAATGAAATGTTTGAAATAATTTTTTTAATTGCGCTCGCGATTATTTGGATGAGCTTCGGAAGCATTCAGGATTTGAGACAAAGAGAAATTTCAAATTGGCTTAATTTTAGTTTGATAATTTTTGCTCTTGCGTTTAGGTTTTTTTACAGCTTATTTAATTCAGAAAATTTTTTATTTTTTTATCAGGGTTTAATCTGGCTTGGAATTTTTTTTGTCGTCGGTAATTTATTTTATTATTCAAGATTATTTGCTGGCGGAGATGCGAAATTGATGATTTCTCTTGGAGCAATTTTAGGATTTACAAATAGCTTTTTTCAAAATCTAAAAATCTCTGGATTGTTTTTGTTAATATTTTTGTTTGTCGGAGGAATTTATGGAATGGTCTGGAGTTTGGTTTTGTCGTTGAGAAATTTCAAAAATTTCCAGCAAGAGTATAAAAATATTTTCGCAGAAAATAAAAAAATTATAAATCTTGTTTCATTAATTGGTTTAATTATTTTTGTCCTAAGTTTTATAAATAGTTTATTTTTTGTCTTAGGAATTTTCGTTTTTCTTTTGCCTCATCTTTATATTTATGCAAAAGCTGTTGACGAGTCCTGTATGATAAAAGAGGTCTTTCCAAAAAAATTAACAGAAGGCGACTGGCTTTACAAATCTGTAAAAATAAATGGAAAAATAATAAACGCAAGATGGGAAGGACTAAACAAAAAAGAAATTCAACTTCTTCAAAAGTCAGATAAAAAAATTTTAATTAGAAACGGGATTGCGTTTATTCCTGTTTTTTTAATTAGTTTTTTGATTTTGATTTTTGTTTGGTTTGTGGTAATAAACTAAGGAATTCTCAAAGGAAGCCAAGGAATTTTTCCAATCTCAGAAATCATTTCAATTTCTTCTTGGGATTTTTCTTTTTTTGTCTCAGTTTTTTCTTTTTTCAATTTTGTCGTCGGAGTCTTTTGTTCTTTAGTTTCTTCCTGAAATTTTTTTTGAATTTCTTGAAGTTCAGTTTCATTTGCTTTTTTTCTTTGAGAAGAAATTTTTTCATTATCGTAAATCGGAAGCAAATTCAAAATTTCATGCCCGAATAAATTTGAAGAAATAACTTCTACTCTTTTTGGTTTAAAATTTGATTTTATTTTTTTTGAAATTTTTTTTGCAAAATTAAAGACCTCTTCTGGAATTTCTTTTTCTGAAGAAAAATGTTTTTTTGGAATTACTAATGTATGACCTTCTGAAATTGGATTTATTTCCAAAACAGCGACGCTATTTTCATTTTCATCTAATTGATACGCGGGAATTTCCTTCTGGACAATTGAACAAAAAATGCACTTTTGTTTGTCAGAAAAGTCCATATTATTTTGTTTTAAAAAATTTTCAAGTTCTTCAGGACCCATTGAATTAATTTGTTCTATTGCACTTTCTTTTTTGTCGTCTGGAAAATTTTTTCCCACCTGTTCAACTAATTGTTTTTTAATTTGTTCTGATTGTTCTTCTGAAAGCATAATTTTCTAAGAAAAAAAGAATTAATATATTTAATGGTTGGATTATTCCGCAAATACCTCAAGATTTAAATAATATAAATCATTATTTTACTTATGAATAAAAAGGGGCAGGAGATGAGCACAAGCACAATTATTTTAATTGTCCTCGGACTTATTGTTTTAGTTATTCTTGCAATAGGTTTTATGTTTGGGTGGCAGACGCTTGCGCCTTGGTTGTCGTCGGAAAGCAATGTTGATCAGATCGCGCAACAATGTTCTCTTGCTTGTTCTGTAAATTCAAATTATGATTTTTGCTTAAAAGGTTTTACATTAAAAGATGAAAAGAAAAACGAAATTCAAGGAGCAACTTGCAATCTGCTTTCTGGAGTTCCGACTTTTAAAACAAAATGGGGAATTGAACTTTGTCCGTCGATAAGTTGCGAAAAATTTGAATGTGAAAAAATACTTACTTCAACATTTAAGGATATAGTCATTAACGGTCAAAAAATTCCTTTGACAAAAGTTCAATCAACTAAGGATTCAATTTTTCCTAGCGAAAATTTTTATTATTATGATTTAAGTTTTTTTGCTAATGATTTAATTGATACCGCTTCTCAAGTTTGTTATTTGTCATTTCCAAAAAAAGATCAAAATCTTCCAGAAGAAAAGTTTATTCTAAAATAAAATGTCCAATGCAAATTCTGAACAAAGAAACAAGAAAAAAAATAAGCGAAGAGAAAAGAAAAAACACCCTTATAATATAGGCGGAAAATTCAGGACAATAATTTTAAAATAAATCTTCTTTCAGATAAATATTCTTAAAATCATCTAACATCAATATAAAATTTTATTTGAGAAATTCCTCCGAGGGCATTTGCGTTTTGAATTTTAAAGTCCAAAAATCTCCCGTTAGCGTCGGTGTTTAGAGGAATTCCCAAAAGAGCTGAAGAATCTGTTTCAGAAAGTTCAAGAACATTTTTATAAAAATAAAATTTTTCTATTGCAAAATGAATTTCTTCCAAACGACTTACAGAATTAAAACAATCTTTTGCCTTAGAATTCACGATGGAAAAACTAAAAAGAAGTAAACCAAAAATTGCAAGAACCCCTAAAACTAAAATCACTTCAGGAACACTTGCTTTTTTTCCAAAAATCATTTTTGCCTCCCGACAAATTCCAAAAATTTTTCTTTTTCAAAATTTATTTGAACTGAAATTGATTTTTGAAATATTTTGAAATTAAGATGATCCCAAACCCCTGAATTTGGTCTAATGAAATCAAATGGTTTAACCCCTTTATTCCCACAAGGGAATCCATTATTATCGTAATATTGATAACAAAGAAGACGATACCCAAACCAAGCATCAGAATATTCAGGATAAAGATTTTTGAAAATCAAGCCAGCAATTTTCCCATTATCTTTTGTCTCGTCTAAATTTCCTAAAGATTTTATTCCATAATAAAAAATTTCTCCATTTGGTTCCTGAGTTCTTGCATAAGCCAGTAAACTTTCACCGACGACAAAATCCGAAGTTCTAACAGAATTGTAATTTTCAACTTTCGCGTCATTTAATTTAGAAAAATTAACAAAAAAAATCACAATAGAAATTAAAACAATAATTACCAAAGTTGTAATTATCCAAGTCATAAAATCAGATGCTTGGGCTTTTTTTAATCCTAAAAAAAATCCGCGACATTTATGTTGCTGTTGGTTTACACGCGTATTTTTTTGGGAATCCAAAAACTCCAAAACAAACCCGCAGGGTTTTTTGATATTCCAAAATTCTTTAATCATTTTTTTCAGTTTTCCTCACTCCGACAAAAATTTTAGTTGAATGTTTTTTTTGTCCAGCGTCGATAAAATAAGAACTTCTGTTAAGACAAAAAGGATAATTTCCCCCTGAATTTAAATTGCAATCAGATTTTATATTTTGATTTCCTAAATTTAATTTTGAAATACAAGGACCCTGTCCTTGAGAAATATCAAATTCGCACAAAAATATCTCCGCATAAATTTGATCCCCATTCCATCCGCTAAAATCTTCAACTTCAAAAGTCAAATGACAATTTTCCAAAAAAGAAGAACTATCTAATGTTTCTAATTTTAAAATTCCATTGTCAGAAATGCAATCCACAATTTTATTTATTAAAAAATTTGCTTCAATTTCTCTTATATCATATGGCTTTCCATAAAAACTATAAACAAGATAAACACACGCAGCAGCGACGAGAAATAAAATTGCAAACCAATAAATTGAAATTATTTTGTCTGTTCCACGCGAGTTCATTTTTTGTTCCCATTAATTTTAATTATATAAGTAAAATCTGAAGTCATGTCAAAATAAATTGTCGCATCAACATTATTAAAAAAAGAATAATCATATCCTTCTCCACGAGAATTTATTTTCACATTAACAATATTTTCTGAAATGCTTGCAATATTTTCAGGAGCAATCCCATTTGATTTTGCTTTTTCAACTGCATCCTGCATATTCAAATGTATTTCCATAACTGGCTTTGCCCCGTCGACAATCAACGCAATTTGTTTTGCATATTTTTCTTCCAAAACTCCTTCGCCAGACATTCTTGAAAAAATAAACAAAACAAGAATTACAACAAAAACAAGATTAAGAATAATAAAAATAATATTTTCTGTAAGAATATTCCCTCTTTTTTGCATTTAAAAAAATAGGGAGAGAGATTAATAAATTTATCTTAAAAAATCTCTTGAGGAAAGATTACGCGACTTTGTCACAATTGATTTGAAAATTTTTTGGGAAATAAATAATCTATTAAATTCTGAATTAAAGTTAGTCGCGAGTTTTAAAATATCTTCAACTCTCTTGCAGAAAGGTTTCTCGGCAAATAAATCTTTTCTTTAATTAATCCTAAAAAAAATCCGCGACATTTATGTTGCGGTTTAAGTTACACGCGTATTTTTTTGGGAATCAAAAAACCAAAACAAACTCCGCACTTTAGTGTGGGGTAAAAACCCGCAGGGTTTTTTGATTTTAAATAATAACAATTTTAATTTTATCTCTATTTTTCAAAACTATCTTTCCACTGAAATAATCTTTATAAACAGGCGCAAGTTTTATTTTTTATGAAAACAATTTCAATTTATCTTTCTTTGAACTTTTTAAAATATTTAGAACAAAATTCTGTGAGGTTAAGAGAATAAAATGGCAATTAAAAAAGATGATGTTGAAAAAATTAAAGAAGCTGTAACTGGGCAAGAAGAGGAAATCGAGGTGAAAGAAAATAAAGAGATAATCTCTGAACCGCAACTCACTGACTTGCCAGGCATTGGTCCTGCTGTTGCTGCGAAATTAGAGTCAGCAGGAGTTTTTGATTTAATGTCTTTGGCTGTTATGAGTCCTGCGGGTTTAGCAGACACTGCTGGCGTCGGAGCTGCTGTTGCGCGAAAAGCAATTCAGGCAGCGCGAAGTATGTTAGATTTAGGTTTTCAAGAAGGAACAGAATATGCAAAAAAAAGAGAAAACATTTTGAACATTACAACAGGAAGCAAAGAATTAAATAATTTATTAGGCGGATTAGGAATTGAAAGTCGCGCAATCACAGAGGCCTTCGGCGCTTATGGTTCTGGAAAGACCCAACTCGGCTTAACTCTTGCAGTAAATGTTCAAATGCCAAAAGAAAAAGGCGGGGCATCTGGAAAAGCAATTTTCATAGACACCGAGGGAACTTTTCGTCCAGCAAGAATAAAACAAATCGCAGAGTCGCTCGGCGCAAATCCAGAAAAGGTCTTGAAAAATATTTTTGTTGCAAGAGCTTTTAATTCAGACCATCAAATTCTTTTATTAGAAAAGGTCTCCGAGATGATTAAAAATGGCGAGCCAATTAAATTAATGATTATTGATTCTTTGACAGCGCATTTCCGGGCAGAATATTCTGGAAGAGGACAACTCGCAGACAGGCAACAGAAATTAAATAAATATATGCACAACTTAATGAGAATTGCAGAGACGCACAACCTCGCTGTTTATGTTACAAATCAAGTTATGACAAACCCTGCAATGATGTTCGGAGATCCCACAACTGCAATTGGCGGAAATATCGTGGGCCACGCATCAACTTATCGGCTGTATCTTCGTCGTGGAAAAAAGGGCTCGCGAGTCGCAAAATTAATTGACTCTCCAAATCTTCCAGAAAACGAATGCATTTTCTGGGTAGGTGAAAAAGGCGTAAACGACGACGAAAGCGGAGAAGAAGAATGAAAAGTTTATTTGAGAGATTAATTAAATTAAAACAGGGTAATCTTTTCTATATAGAAGGAGATTTAGTGGCTCAGAGTTTTGGTTTACATACAAGTGGAGGTTCGGAAATGTTTGCAAGATATTCAGGGAAAATTGAAATTGAAAGAGATTCTTTTGATGAAGAAAAATACAAAATTAGAAAATATCAAGAAAGAACATTCCCAGAAATTATTGAATTTTCAGCAACAGTAAATAATTTAAGAGAAGGTAATAATACTCATAAATGTTTAACAGATGTTAAAGGATTGGAAATAAACATTTTAATTATAGAAAGAGGAGGAGAATGACTGAAAAAGATTATGGAGTTGGAGAAATAATTTTTTATAAAACCTACAGCGACGGCGGAGCAATTTTTTTAGTTGAAGTTTTAGAAAATACTTCAGATAGAGACACAGTTCGTTTAAAATTAAAAAAGTTGAAACTCTGTAATTGTGAGGGAGACATTGGTGATGAAATTATTAATTTTTTTCTTGGGCGTCAAGCAGAAAAAACCTACGAGCTTCCAATGGTTGGAAGAGAATATCTTTCACCTATGCGTTGCAAAATTTTACAAGGACATTTAGATAAACTGAGAGGGAGGACAGAACAAAGGAGTAGAGAATGAAACTTGAACAATATGTTTATCTTTATGGAAATGCGTCTGATGAAAGTTGGGTAATTTATTCAAGAACATTGGGGGTCAGAAAACCAATTTCATCTTTGCGAGGATTATTTATTTCAGAGCGTTCTTTAGAATGTGACGCAAATTTTCCATTAAATTCCAATGGACAACTTGTTTTTAGCACTTCAGTTATCGCAGGAGTTGAAAGAACTTTTAACGGGAGATTTCAGGAGTTTTAAATGACACAACAAAATTATTTAGTTAGAATTTGTCCAAGATGCACGGGAATTATTAATCCAAATCCTAAAGAAGAAAGAATTTTTTGTCCACACAATTGCGGGTTTAGTGGAGAACCAGATGCGTACAGATTAGTTGTTGACGACGAGAAGGTAAATCAAGAGTTAGAAAGATTAACAAAATTACTTCATGAGAATACTCACTTGTCTGCATATAGGGAAACTTGCAAAAACCGAAAATAAAATTATTGAGAAACATTTATTAATTCTTTTTTAGTTTTAGTTTTATGAGGGATAAAAAAATTAAATCTAAAATTAAGAAAATTTTAAAAAAATATAAAGTGGTTAAGGCAGGAATTTTTGGAAGTTATGCTCGAGGCGAAGAAACAAAAAAAAGCGATATTGATATTCTGATTCAGCTCAAAAAACCCATTGGGTTTGAATTTGTAAAAATACAATTTGAATTAGAAAAAGAAATTGGTAAAAAAATTGATATCGTCACTTACAAAAGCATAAATCCTTTGTTAAAAAATAAAATCCTAAAAAAAGAGGTAAGAATAATATGAAACAGATTGTTAAAATTTTGAAAGAGGTTAAATGATGAAAAGAAAAAAAGCAGTTATTTCAGAATATCTTCCGTGGATTTTAATTGGGGTTGGAATTTTAGTAATAATTGTGATTTCAATTTTCACATTAAAGCAAACTGGTTTTTCTTTGATAGATAAAATAAAAGATATTTTGAGGATGAGATGATAACAATAGATGAACTAATAAAAATTATCGTCGGCGCCTTAGTCGTCGTCGTAGTTTTGCTCGGATTAGGATTTTATTTCAAAGACACATTTATTCAATTTTTCAAAAATGTTCCAACAGGGAAAATAATTTTAAATTTAATATGAAACAAAAAAACAAAAGAGGATTTTTTTTAGCAGAAGAAACAGTCAAAATAGTTTTGGCAGTAATTGTTATTTTATTTTTGGCAGGATTTTTATTTTTGTTATATTCTGCAAATAGCGCTAACAACAATCTTGAAATAGCACAAAAAACCTTAAAAGAATTAGAAAAGGAAATAAAATCTGGGAAAATTTTTTTTAACTATCTTGCTCCAAAAAATAACTTTGCAGTAAAAGGATGGATATTAGTTAGTTTTCCGATGCAACAGGACTCTTCATTAACAAAACCAAATAATTGTAAAATAGATTCAAAAAATTGTCTTTGTATTTGTGGATTTAAAAATTTCAATTCTGCTATAAACGCAAAAGGCGTCGCAAAAGTATGCGAAGAATTGGGGACTTGTATAGAATCTGAGTTCAAAGTAATCCAAGAAGGAGGAATGGTGCTATCTAATGGTTTATATATCACTCTTGACGGAACAATCTTATTTAATGAAATTCCAACAAAACTAAACATAAATCAAAAAACAAAACAAATAACAAAATGACTCTTGATGATTTTTTAAAATATTTAGTATGGGTTGTATTTTTTGCAATTGCCGTCGCTGGAATTTATATTTTATTAAAAAAACTGGGAGCCCTTGGATGAAAAAAGCAGAACTTACAACTCAGCAGATTGTAACAATAATAATTTTAATAATTAGTTTTGCAGTAATTTTATTTTTTATTTTCAGAATGAATTTTGGAGAAATAGAAAAAAAAGAAATTTGTCATAATTCTGTTTTATTAAAAAGCAAAAGCGTTTTTGGGGGGAATTTTGATTGTCAAACAACTTATGTTTGCATTTCAGGAGGAGATGACTGCGAGGGTTTTTCTTATGACACAAAAATAAAAATTGATTTTTCAAAATCAGATGAAGAAATAAAAAATCAAATATTCAAGGCAATTGGCGATGAGATGACTGATTGCTGGTGGATGTTTGGCGAGGGGAAAGTAAATTATGGATTTATGACTAAGATTAAGAATGAAGTCATAGAAATATCTCCTTTTACAGATTTTCATTGTGCAATTTGCAGTCAAATACAATTTGATAAAAAAATCCAAGAGAAATTTACTTCTTCAATTAATTATTTTGATTTTTACAGATATTTATCTAATACAAAAAAAGACAAACAACAAACATATATTAATTATTTATACAATTTGCCAAAAGCAGATTCTCTTTCGGATTTTGTTGGAGTAATAAAAAATATTAATCTTCCTGAAGAATTTATCTTAACAGAAAAATATTCAATCATTACTGAAACAAAAAATAAAAATGAATTCATTTCCCCTTATTTTGTAAAATCTTCTGAAGTTTCTGATAAAGAAATTGGTTGCGAAGTTTTTGATATAACAGGGGCGTGATTATTTTTGATACATAAAAACATTTCTTAAACAAAACAAATAATCTCCCCTTAAATTTTCAGACATTGTTAACCAACCATCCCCAAACATTTTTCTTTCTGCATCCATCTTTCTTAGATGTACTGTTTTCAGATAGGACTGCCAATCTTGCATGTTTCTAAGATCTTTCAATATTAGAAAATCCCTATAAGGAGATATCTCTCTCTCAAGAACCCCTCTTGTTTTTTTTTGTCCTAGATCATAAAATCTCTTTTGCAGTTTCCACGACTCAACAATCGCTTTGGTTATATCTTCGGAAGTAATCTTTTTTACCTTCCCGCCAGCTTTAATTGATGATCTAATTGCATTCATTATTTCATCTTGATAGATAATCTCTCCACCAATTCTTGAGTGATATCTCAATAAAAAATTTAAAAGAATTCCTTCTTGTTCAAAAACAGGATTTTCGTTTCTTAAACGACAAGGCATTATCAAAAATCCTTTATTTAAAAAAATAGGAACAGATTCTTCTCTTCTGCTTAATTCTTCAATTGCTTCTTTTTTATTTTCTTCATTATTTTCAAAAATACCAAATCCAAATCTGATACTTCCTCTGTCTTGAACTTTTGGAATATAAAATATCTTAAATCTCGCTTTATCGTTATTTTCTCCAATTATTAATCTCAGATAAGTCAACTTATCAGATGAACGAATCCGCTCACGTTGGGAAAAATCCAATTGATCTTCTTTGATTCTTTTTTCTTCACAAATCATCCCCCTTGTCTCTTCCTCTGTCGGCAAATACCATTCTAAAGTTTTCGGAGCAGTTGCAAAAACAGGTTTGCTTTCAGTTCTTTTTTCTAAATTTAAATTTAATTTTATTCTTACTCCGTCGTCAAATCTTGCAAAACCAATTGGATAAGAATTTTGTCCTGACTGCGACGACGGATCTCCGAATGCAGGGTCTGTCCAGAAAGTTACTTCATCGTCTTCTGAAATTTTTCCGCTAAATGGAATTGTAACAGAATAAGCAGTTGAAAATCTCATAAAATTTTTTGGCGGAAGATGGATAGGAATTCTTGTCGTTGAATAACCCTTTTTAATTTCTCTTTTCCCCTCTTCTTCTGCAAAAATTTCTGCATATCTGTCTTTAAGTTTTTCTCCAACTGCTTCTTGAACTTTGCCGGTTAATTCTTCAGGAATAAATTTTGAATCAGGTAATCTTGAAAAAATTTCATCCAATCCTCTATCTACAACCTGAAACATTAATTTTGCTTTTGGATTTTCTCCTTCGCCAAAAACATTTCCATATTTTTTTTCCATATCATATCCAACAAGGAATTTTACTCCAGAAGAGCCCAACCAAAATGAAGGATACCATTCCTCTAATGTGGCGACCCCTCTTTCAATTAATCCAAAGACCGCTTGCGTGGTTTTATGTTCTTCAAATGGAATTGAATTTTCCCAACGATATTCTGGAATTGCAAAATTCTTTTGTTTTGTTTCTCCGACGACAACTGTGTCAGGATGACGAACTAAAAATTGCATATCTCTTGAAAGTGGCGTGTGTCTGTAAATTGGGACAACTTTTTCTGTCTCATCTCCTGTCCAGTCCTGTCTGTCAAAATCTTCTGTAAAATATTCAAAAGTAAATTCATTTCCTGCAGAATTTAGTCCTGCATTTATTCTTACATTATTTTTTTTAACTTCTTCTGCATTATCGCGATGACGCAAAATAATTTCCTGTTGGGTTGATTCTCTTTTTCCAGAAGATAATTCCCAATTAATTGGTTCTGCTTTAAGATAGGGTATAGAAGATGCTAACAAAATCTGCGCAAGTCGAGAAGCTTTTTGAAAAAGATTTCTCATTAATTAATTTAATAAATAAACTATTTAAGTTTATATGAAATTGGATGAATATTTATTTTTGAGATATTTGCAAAATAGTTTGGGATTGTAATCTTGAGGGGTTTTCATCTACAGAGAAGTTTGAATAATTCACATTTTTCTGTCGCAAAAATATTTTTGCAAACTTTATGGAAAATTCCCGACGACAAAGTTGATTATTTTTTGCATAAATCAAAATTAAATTTCAAAAACCTATTTTTGCAAAGTTCTCTACAATTTTTTTAAAATCATTTCTCTAACTTCTCAATCAATTCTTCAACTTTGGGTTCTCTGATTTCATTGACGACAAATTCTAAATTATTAAAAAAAGAATTTGTCTTGACAATTCCTGAAACAAAAAATTCTTTTCCTAAAAGTGCTTGTCTTTGCTGGGCAATTGCTTCTGGATTTTCGTAATTTCTAAAACCAACTGATTGCAAGACCTCGTGAAATAAAACTGTTCTGATTGTTTCTGTTCCGTCGTCAATTACAATATTTAGGACTGCTCTTTTTTCACATACAACACTTCCGTGTTCTACGCAAGTCCCAGAATTAATTCCTTCACTGACTTCAACCTTTTTCTTGCATTTTGAACAAACACTAAAAAATCTTGGCTCAAATGTCTGAACAACAAAAGCTCTAACAATATTTGATTCACCAACTTTAAAATCTGAAATTGGTTTTTCTCTGACGATTCTTTCTGTTTTTACATTTTCTAAAATTATTTTGCTTGGTTTGAATTCTGAAAAACTTCCGAGGTGAATTTCGTTTTCTCTGATTGTTCCGTTGGAAATTTCAATTATTTTTTCTTCAATTACTTCGCCTTTTTCAATTAATTCAATGTGATGCAAATCCCAGAGAACAACTTTTATATTTGATGTCTCGTCTGCAAGAATTAAATTTGCAACTTTGCTTTTCTCTCCTTTTTTTGTCGTGAACTCTCTCACAGGAAAAATTTTTATGACTTTACCGACGACATTTACTTTTCTTAAACCTGGAACTATCTCGCTGATTTTTAATTTTTCGTTGTCAAAATTAATTCCTAATTCTGCTGCAATAACTTGCGCTGCCCCTTCGTCGCTGATTAAACCAGAAAGTTTATTTTTTTTCGCCTGAACTTTTTGCAAAATTTCTTCTCTTGAAAGTTCAGAAACACGCGCAATCTGGCTCACCATCTTTTCAAAATTCGCATTCATTATAAAAAAAATTCAAGATAGTTTTTAAGGATTATGGGAGTAAATGATATTAAATCTCTCCAACTTTAAATTAATTTTTTCAGGGAAATGTTTATAAATAAAATATTCTTGATTGAATAATAAAAATGGCGATACCTTTAGTAACAAGTTCTTCAAATAAAACTAAAAAATCAAAAACCAAAAGGAATGTTCCTAAAAAAATAATTAAAAAAAATATTCCAATTCGTGTAATTAATTCTGAAAAAAAATCTTATCTTCAAGAACTTTTATTTCTAAAACAGATGGCTCCTGTCCTCGGTGTTTTTGCAGGAATATTTTTTTTAGGATTAAATTCTGTAAATTCTGGAACTCAGTTTTCTCCTGGGGCAAATTCTTTTGATTGGAAATCTTTGGTTGGAATTATTTTAATTTTTGCTGGTTTAGTTGCTGGATATTTTATATATGAGAGAAAAAAATAAAATTTAAAAAGTGTAAATCTTATTTTTACTTAGGAGAAGTTTGAATAATTCACATTTTTCTGTCGCAAAAATATTTTTGCAAACTTTATGGAAAATTCCCGACGACAAAGTTGATTATTTTTTGCATAAATCAAAATTAAATTTCAAAAACCTATTTTTGCAAAGTTCTCTAAGAGTTTTATTCGCTTGCACGTGAAAAAATGGCGACGAAGTCGCGCAATATTTTGCTTTAAAATTGCTTTCGGCAAATTTTTCCGCAGAGAAAAACAATTAAATCTAAAGAAAATTTTTACTCTGGGTTATTGGTTGAAATATTTACAAAAAGGTTAAATGGCGACGAGAAAATTGTTGAAGAGAAAATCTCAGGAAGATTTATAAAATAGAAAATATATTTTGTTCTGATAAAGATGGTTGAAAATAGATTTGTAATGAAATTTTTTGGATTGTTATTATTAATTGTGCCTTTTTTTCTTTTTTTTCAAAATATTAATTTTAATTTAATTCTTCCTATTTTAGTTTTCTTTTTTTTATCTTTAATAACTTGGAGGATAGATAATTTTCTGACTTTGTTAGTTTGGACCATTTTGGGCGTAGCATTATTTTCAAATTCTGATAATTCAATTATTTCCACTTCCATTTTTCCAATTGTCCTTGGTGCAATTTGGCTTTTTGTTATTTACAGATATATGACTTGGCTCAAACACATGAAAGTAAATAAAACATTTTCTTTGAAGGGTCGAGAGTATCCTATTTCAATTGGTTTTCCTTGGTTAATTCTTATGATAGGGATTCTAAATGTTGCTCTTGCATTTTTTACAGGCATATCAAACGTCTTTTTTTTATTTGTAGCAATTTTCTTCATAGGGATTTTATTTTTTAAAGAACATGCTTATCTATCGGGCAGTTTGATGATTGGTTTTTCTCTTTTTGTGAGTTTATCAAGCGTGCTTCCGAATTTGTTTGGAATTGAAGAAATTTTTTCATCTGTTGGAGAATTGATTTCCCTTATGACTGAATCTGCAACAACAATTGAAACTTTTTTAGGGGGTTTAATTTATTTCTTAATCTTATTAACAATTGGAATTTTATGTTTTAAATTTGGGGGAAAATTTATTGATAAACTATTTGGTTTTTTTATAATTTTAGTTTCTCTAACTTTTTTTACTTTTATTGAGCAATATGTTCCATTCTATTCTTTATTGATACCTGATGTGGGAATTTTTGAAACTTCAAGGCATATTTTTTTATTTTTTGCAGGTTTAATATTTTTATTAGAAGGAACTGATGCAGGGAAGTACGATGTGGGGGATAAATTTGGAGGGGCATTTTCGTCTATAGATAAAGATGTTAAAAGAAGAAAAGAAGATGAGAGAGAAAGGGAAAAAATATTGATAAGGGAACAAGAAGAAGAACAAAGAAAAATAAGAGAGGAAGAAAGACAAATTCAAAGAAAAAAAGCAGAAGAGGCCGAAAGATTTAGGGAATCTTTGGGAAAATAATTTTTATAAATTTTTTATTTTCTCGTCGAGAAATTTTCCCCCCAAAACTTTCTACTCACTATCTCAATTTTCTGAAATATTATTAAAGTCATTCACTCTTAATTTTTTTCTTCAAATCAATCTCCCCTTTTTTAATGGTGAACGAAAAATATATAAATGTATAATATTTGTAAACTATAATAAATCATGTAATTTAACTAAAAATGGAAAAAATACCTTTGCAAATAAGATTGAAAAGAGAGGTTCATAGAAAAATTGCCTATGCTCAGGACTTGGTTGTGAAAGAGGTCTATAATGTTTTTAATAAAGCGGTCTTGCATGGAGGCACAGCAATATGGAGATGTTACAACGGAAAAAGATTTTCAGAAGATCTTGATTTTTATTTTCCAAAAGAAAAGAAAAAAATAAATTTATTATTTGCAAACTTGGAAAAAATCGGATTTGAAATAAAAAAGAAAAAAATTTCTGAAAACAGCGTTTATTCTGAACTTGAATTTAATAGAATTATTGTTAGTTTAGAAGCGACTTTTTTGACTTGCCGCCCAATAATTTGCGACTATGAAATGTCTGACGGAAATTTAATCTCAATTTATAGTTTATCTATTGAAGATTTTTTGTCAGAAAAAGCAAAAACATATATTAAGAGATTTAAGATAAGGGACTTGTGGGATGTTTTTTTTCTATTAAAATTTGTTGATAATATTTCTTCTGTAAAAGAAATAAATTCTTTAATTAAAAATTATAAAAAACCCGACGACGAGGCGGATTTAAAGACAATACTTCTTGAGGGAATAGCGCCTTCTTCAGAAGAGATGATTCAATATATAAAAAGAAAATGGGAAAGAAAATACATTTAGAAAAAATTGAAAATTTATTTGAGAAAAGTCCTGTTGTTAATTTCTCTTCAATCAAAAAAATAATCAGAAGCAATAAAAAGAAAAGCAATTACGCAGGAGTTTTAATATCTAATCTTCTTAAAAAAGGAAAAATAAAAAAAATTGGAAAAGGAATTTATACAAAAAATAATGAGATCTCTCTTGGTGTTTTTGCATTTGCACCGTCTTATCTGGGATTGCAAAGCGCAGTAAGTTATTGGGGTTTGTGGGAGCAAGAAACAATCCCAATTATTTTAACAACAAAAAATGTCAGAAGAGGAATAAGAAAAATAATGGGCGCAAATGTTCTTGTAAGGAAAATAAATAAAAAATATTTTTTTGGATTTAATTTAGAAAAAGAAGAAAATTTTTATCTGCCTTATTCTGATATTGAAAAAACATTTATAGATTTGGTTGTCTTTAAGGAAAAATTGTCTTCTCAAATAATTGAGAAATTTAAAGAAAATATAAATCATAAAAAACTTTTGAATTATTTAAAAAAATATCCTCTTCACACAAGAAATTTTATCTTGAAAAAATTAAAATAGGATAATTAATCTTCTTTAAAATCTCTTTCTTTTAACTTTTTCCTTCCTTCAAACAAAGCATTTCTCGTCGCTAAAATTATTTTTTCCTTAATATTTTTCTCAAAAATTTTTATTGTTTTTTCTAAGGTTGAATTTCCAATTTGAAAACCTTTTTCAGAAATTTGTTTTTTTAATTGTTTTTTGTTAAACTTTTTTTAACTCAAAAATTTTCTTTTAACCAAACGCCCTTCACAATTCGCAACTCCGCTCGGATTTTTATTTTTCGTTTCACAAATTCAATCTCGCGAAATCGCTTACCTCACCTTCGGCTTCACATTTTTTACGTCTGATTTCATAATTTATTCTTTTCAACCAAAAGCTCGTCCACTCCTTGCCTTTGGTTTTTCATACTTCTTACATTTGGCTTCGCGATTATCTCTTTCAACCAAAAGCTCGTCGCATATCCACAACTTCTACAGAACTAATGTCTTTTAAATTTCTCAATTCGTTTTCAATTGGTTCTAATTCCCCATCTGCTTCGTCTTGTTCAAAATTTGCAATAATTGCTTTAAGTCCAAATGCAATCGGTTGTTCTTCAAAAACAATTCTTCTTGCTTTATTTTTTTCAATTATTTTTTTTGCCTGTTCTTTTATTTCATTTAAATTTACATTTGGAGAATTCGGCATAATTTTTATTTTGATTAAAGTAATTCCCATTAAAGACAACCAGGGGTTTTTCCGGAAATTTTTTTAATTGGTTTGAAATTTCTAGAACCCAGAAAATTCTTTCGGCAAATTTTCTGTATCTTATAGAGTTTTCCCTTTTTGTTCCGGTGTGCGATATCTTCTAAACTCGCGACCTCGCATTTATGGATTATTAGCGAAATTGCTTGATGCCTCTGATGGATATCGCATAGAAAATTTCTATAAAAGTTTTGTTTAGTTATTTGGATTTTCATAATACTCCCTGCAAAAAATTGTTTTTAAATATTGTTGTTTAAAATAAATGTTGAACAAAGTTGATGCAACAAGTTGAATTATAAACTCACGACTAACTTCAATTCAAAATTTCAAAGATTTTTATTTTTTTAATTTTGACGACGAGAAAATTTGGTTTGCTTCGCAAATTTTGAAAATAAAAATAAATCTACCACTTCTTTTGCAAAGTTTATCCAACTATTTTTGGCAATATCAGTCGGTAAAATTAAAAAGCAAAATTTATAAGCTCTGTTTCTATTTATTGTTATGCGTAAAAAGGGGTTTGTCTTAATTTTATTTTTATTAATTTTTTCCAGCATGGTTTCTGCTGTTTCTGTTGAAGAAGAATTTAAAAAAATTTCCAATTATGCAAGCGAGTATGAAACAGGAAATATTAATTACGCCCAACTTTTAATTTATAGCTCTTCTGCCCGAGAACAAATGAATGAAATTTTAGGAGCAACCAAACAAATTGGCGGAATCTTAAAACAAGAGCAAATAAAAAATATTTTGGGCGAGTCAACAGAAGAGACAAAATGGGCTTGGTCAGAAGGCGAGAACAGAGAAATAAAATTAGATGACGCAGTTCCGGTTTGGAAAAAAATAATTTTTGACGGAAAAAAAATTCAGATTCGGTTAAATGCTTGGCCGTCTATATTCTCTAAAAAACAATTTGGGGAAGATGAAAATGAAGTTAAAGAATTAAAAGATTTGGAAGGAAAATTAATTTACAGATTAAATTTTGAAATTGAGTTCAAAAAACCAGAAGAACAACTGAATATTCAAGATAAAATAAATGAAATTCAAAAACTTGCGCAAACATTTAATTTAGATTCGTCGTCGGAAAACGCAGAAATTTTAGCTAAAGAGAGCGTGAATGCTGAAAGAATTTTTGAGTCCCATTTTAGACAAAGCGGAGAAAAATGCGAAAGTGTTATGGGAAATATTTTTGGAACAGAAAACAAAAGACAGACCCAGCAATTGCTTGTTCAAGAAATTGATTTTTGCGAGGGAGATAATTTTGAAGTGATTGCAAGATTGGAAATGTGCGAGGACTGTGAGTGGAATTGGATAAATCTTGATTTTAGAATTGAAAGCAGAGGACCTAATTCTAATTTTAAAGAAGAGCAAAATTCATTTTTACCAAAGAGTTTTGAAAGAATGAGTATTGCTGAACTTGAAGGAGAGATTCAAAAAACAATAAACGAAATAAAACAATTATGCGAAAATAAAGATTTTAATTCTATTATGCGAACAAAAAATAAACTTTGGCCATTAAATGATGCCTTAAATCAAAAATCAAATAATGTTTGGGAAGAAGTTGATAAGACATTTAAGTCCCAAGTTGAATCAATGACTCAAGAACAGCGTCAAGAATTTGATCAAAATTACGGCTGGATAAAACAAGAACAAGAAAAAAGAAAAAAAGTAAAAGAAATAGCTAAGAAAAATTATGAAGAGAGAAAACAATTTTATTCAAATTTATTTTCGGGTTATAATAAAAAAGAATTTTCTTTTTCTCAAGTTGAATTTCAAAAAAGAATTGTTGAAGAATTTAAAGAAAAAGGAGAAGAAATTTGCGACAATAATCAAGATGACAACGAAAACCAAGCAATTGATTGCGCTGACGGACAATGCGGGGGAAAAATATGTGGCAGAGGAAAAAATTTTATTCAAGATGAAAATGGGACAAAAGAAATAGAAGTTGATTTTTATTGCATTGAAAAAGAATGCAAAGCAAGAGAAGAAATTTTAGAACTTGTTAAAAATATTTCTTTTGCTTGTCAAGAACTTCCATTTATAGAATGTTCAGAAGGAAGCAAGGCATTTTTTAGCAGATATGATAATGAGACAAATTGCCCGATTGAAACAAGTTGTTTAAATGAAATTGATTCTTGCGAATCAAATGAAGATTGTCTTTCTCCTGCATGCGGAATAGCAGAGTGCATAGAAAAAAAATGCGAAGTAACGGGCTTAACAGAATGCAGAAAATCAGAATGCATAGATGGAGATGAAAAAATTTGCGAATCAAATGGAAAAATTGTTGAATTATGCGAGAATGGATTTTGGAAAAAAATTGATGAATGCGAGCAAGAAGCAGAAATCAGAGAGCAACCTATCTCTGGAAATGAATGTTTAAGCGCGAATGATTGCGGAGAAAATAATGTTTGCAACAATGGAATGTGTCAATTGATTCCACAAGTTATTATTATAGCACCAGAAGAATTAGAAGAAAATTTAGAATCAGAAACAGAAGAACAGATCTCTAATGAGAATGAAGAAGAAAATTCTCAACAAGATTCAGGAGAAAATTTAGAGTTAGAATCTTCTTTTGAAACAGAAGAATCTGAACAAGAAAATAATTTACAAGAAACTGAAGAGTCATCAAATGAAAATTCAGAACAGGCCTCTGAAACTCAAGAGCCAGAAACAAATTCAGATGTAACAGGAAATTTTATTTTTAATCTTATAAATACATTTGTCTCAAAAATAAAAATTGTTGGAGCAGTTATCACTGGTTTTGATGCAGAAGAAGCAGGAGTGATTGAAGAAAATTCAGGAAATGTTAAAGAAAGTTCTGAAAACAATGAACAAGATAATTTTGAAGAAAATGAGGAAAAAGAAGTAATTAATCAAAAAGATAATTTTGATGAATCAGAAGAAGATTTTGAAAAAGGTTTTGAAAATCCTGAAGAAAATATTCGCCCAGAAGAAAGAGAAGAAGATAGGGAAAGAAAAAAAGAAGATGAAAAGAGAAATGAGGAAAATAAAAAAAGGTGCGAAGAAAATTGCGAGAGACCTTGTGTTGAAAAATGCATTAGAGAAGAATGTGGAGAAGGATTTAATTGTAATGTTGATGAAGTTCAAAAAAAATGCGAAGAAAGTTGTAAGCCAGAAGAAGGTTGTGTTGAAAAATGCATGAAAGGAGAAAAATTTTGGGATGAATCAAAAAATGAAAACAAAGAAGAAAAAGGAATATTTCAAGTTGGAGGAAATTGCAGAACAAGTCAGGGAAAAACAGAGGGCTTTATCTGGTTTAATGGATGGGGAGAGCCGTTTGAACAAATCCAAAATTTAAAAAATAAATATTATTCAGGAGGTCAGGCTGATTGGTGCAAATATGATTTTGAAAATTTAAAAAAACAAAGACAAGAATTTGAGAATTCTTTTAATCAAGAATTTGTTGCATGGTTTTTTGAAAAACATTTGGCAAACTCTGCAGAAAATTGGGAACAAGCAGTGTCAGGAATTTTTGAAATTTATTGGAAAGATGTGGACAATTCAAGAGAGACAGCATATAGAATGCAATGTCTTGGAATTAGTGAATTGCCGACGATGAATTTAATTAATGTAAAATATGATACTGACTATGGAAGCATTGAATTTTGGGAAGAAATAAAAAATGTAAAATTAGAAGGAATGGACAAAGAGGTTCAGCTTGTTTCTCCGTATATGAAAATCTGGGTATTTCCGTCAAAAGAATTTATAATTTATGAAATGAAAAAATCAATGAAAAATCACGAATTTCCCGGTCCTTCAGAAGAAAAAACAGAAAGAGAAAATCAAGAAGGACTGACTGATGAAGAAAGAAGGCAAATAAAACAAGATGAAAAATTCATGGAGCAGATAAAAAAAATTTCTGAAAAATATGGGGGTAATCTTGATATTTCAATTCAATTTAAAGATTATGAAACCAACGAAATAATTTTTAATTTATATGTTCAAGTAAATGAAAATGAAATTATTAATATGAAACCAATGTTGCCAGAAGAAGTTCCTTCAGAAGATGTGAAAGCAGAAGTTGATTTTAAAATCATTTATGAATTAATTTATGATACGGAAAAAGAAATGAGAGGGGAGATGATTGAGAGTCCTCCTTGGGATAGGAAATTAAGACCAATGCAAAAGATTAAAGAAATAACAAGCGGAATAAAAATGTATTTTAAAATGAAAAAAATAATTAGTTCTGCGAAAATAACTCCGTCTGAATCAGAAGAAGAAATTAAAAAAATATTTGAAAAATTTATTTCTATGAGTATGGAAGAAAAAGATTCTGAAGGTCCTGACACAGAAATTAAAGAAGAGGAAAACAATCTTGAAGAAGAAATTTGGGAATCAAAAGAATCAATTACTGGAGAAATTATAGCGAAAGGATAGAAAAAGAATTTGTTTACGAGAAATTGAAATAAACTAAAATGAAAGAAATTATTAAAAAATCAGTCCTGCCAAAAAATATTGGTTGGATAATCTTAATAAGTTTAGTTTTTTTAGATGCAGTTCTTGATTTAATTTTTGCAAAAGGAAAGGGGCTTGAAAGCCCTGTGTGGAAACCAATTGCTAATTTGTTTGGAATAACTAATCCTGTTTTTATGGTTCCATTTGTTTTGCTAATTTTTTATTTTTTTGTTAAAGGTTTGTCAAGATTAATTGAAAAAACAGAAAAAATAATTTATTCTGAAGAGTTGGTTTTAACCACTTTGGTTCTTGTTTATGGGGTTTTTGATTTATGGCTTATTTTATTTTATTTATTTAATTTTGGTTTAATAAAAAATCATTTTTATTTAATTCCGATTTTAATCGCAGTTGGAATTCTTTATGACTGGTGGGCGGAAAAAAAATTAAAAGAAAAATAAATATAAAAATTTTTACTGCGGGGTTCTGGAATTTGAAATTTATCGTCGAGAAATTAAAGAAATTGCTTAAAATTTTTGCATCTCAATCACAGCAAGTTGCGGGGTCTTGCGAAAATTTTTTGCTAATCGCTGGCAAAAAATTTAAAGAGAATTTTTAATGGAAAAATATTGTTAATTAAAGTTAGTCGCGATTTTTAATTTGGAGCAAAGTTTGTTGCAAATTATTTTATGAAGTTTTTTCGTCGGTAAATTGACCATTTATTTTCAAAATTTGCGAAGCAAACCAAATTTTCTCGTCGTCAAACTAAATTTATTTTAATTTTTCTCGTCGTCAAATTAGTTTTTATATTAATAAAAAATCATTATGGGATTATTATAAAAAATTGTTCTTAAAAAGTTACATAATTTTTAATTTGCAAATTTTAAAATGTTCCAGAGATTTTTATTTTTTTAATTTTGACGACGACAAAATAAATTTTTCCGCATTTTTTTAAAATTTTTATTTGCAGAAAGATTTATAAACCAGAATTATTTAGGATAGATAAATAGTTTGAGTACATCAAACGAAAAAAAAGATGGTTAAAAAAGGTTTAGACAAAAAATTCTTGATTGCATTATCTTTGATTTTAATTGCCTCAGTTATTATTGCTGTTGCTTTAGGCGCAGATTCAGGCATTGGGGTTACTCTTAATACAAGTATGTCAAGCGCTTCTACAATGTTATATAATGGAACATTTAGCGAAGATACAATCTTTCCAGTAAATATTAGTATTAATAATACTGTTGCAACAGCAATTTCTGGTTCAAATGTTACTGAATTTAATGTAACTTTGCCTGCTGGATTTACTTTTGTTGCAAATACTAATCTTTCTTCTTCTGCTCTTGCAGGACTTATAGGAAATAGTAATTTTACAAATACCAGTTCTGTTTTAAAATGGTTAAATACCACTGCTGATGGCGCAGTTGCAACCTGTACTGCTGTAAGCAATATTTCAAGTTTTATTTCATTTAATATAACTGCAACGAATCCAGGGGTGTATAATATGACATTAAGATGGAGAAATGGAACAACTGCTCAGACAGAAAATATAACTATTTTAGTTAATGATACAACTGCCCCACAAACTTCTTGGGCTAGTCAAACATATGGAAATTATTCAAATAATTCTAAATTTGGGATTGTTGCAAATATAAGTGTAAATGATAATTGGGATTCAGATGCAAGTATTGTAAATGGGGTTTTGGCAAATGCAACTATTAATATTACCTTGATGAACTCTGCTTATGATCCTATAAATTCTACTACTACAATTTATTTTATTTTGAATACAACTTCTTTATATATTAATTTTACTAGTTCAACTGGACTTACTGAAGCGGTTTATTATATAAATGCAAGTATAAATGACTCAACAGGTAATCTTAATTCTACTCTAAGGAAAATAACTCTTGATAGAACTGCTCCTGTGAATATTACTTTAACTTGTACGCCTAATGTAGATATTAATGAAGCAGAATCAGTAACTTGTACTTGTGTTGCAGCAGATGCATTAGTTGGGGTGCAAACAACTACTTATAATACAACAGCCACTACAAATTCAGTTGGGAGTCACACAGAATATTGCACCGCAGTAGATTATGCAGGAAATAGCGCAAGTGCTACCTGGACATATACTGTTTATTCAAGCGGTGCTGCAGCATCTTCAAGTGGCGGTGGAGGATCAATAACAACTTGGACAAAAACAATTATTTTGCCAGATTCTGATTTTGAAAAAGGAACTACCCAAGAATTGGGATCAAATCAAAGAGTTCAAGTGCTTGTTAATGGAACAAAACATAATATTGGGGTTAAATTTGTAACAACTGATAAAATAACTCTTGAAGTTTCATCAACTCCGCAAACAGCTGATTTAAGTGTCGGAGAAGTAAAAAAATTTGATGTAAATGACGACGGAGTTTATGATTTGTCAGTTACACTTAATAAGATTGTAAGTGGAAAGGCAGAGTTAACTATGCTTGCAATAAATGAACAAATTCCTGCAGGTTCAACAACTACTGAAGAAGAGACAACTTCTTCACAAGATACTGCAACAACTACTGGAGCTGAAGCAACAGGATTTTCTTGGAGCACAATTATTTGGATAATTGTTCTTTTGGTAATTATCATCGGTGTTTGGATTCTTTTGAAAAAGAGAAGATAATAATTTTTATAAAATGGTTAAGAAAATAAAGAAATTGAAAATAAAAAAGAGCGGTGAGGACAATAATTTGGGAATGTTGTCCCACTTACTTGGTTTATTTACTGGCTTCATAGGCCCATTAATTATTTTTTTAATAATTAAAGATTCAAAAGGGGTTGCTTTGCAAAATGCAAAAAATTCTTTGAATTTTCAGATTAGTTTATTTATTTATTACATTATTTCAGCAATACTTCTATTTTTAATTATTGGGCTTTTTATTTTTTTTGCTTTGTGGGTCTTTAGCGTTGTGGCGATTATAATCGGTTCTGTAAAAGCGTCAAGCGGAGAGGTTTACAAATATCCTTTGACGATTGAATTTGTGAAATGATTTTTTGTTGAAAAAAAGGGGTGAGAAGAGGGGGTTGGGGAATTAATTTTTTGTTTTTTAATATTTTTTAAAATAAAATTTTTTCCATTGATGTTTTCTGTTCCTCCAAACCCTCAACACAAATCTGGAGGATTTGGCATATTCAAAAATTTATCGGCCCTTTGATTTGTACTCTTATGCCCAAGTAATATTGTTCCACAATTGGTCTAATGAGGCACAAACTCTTGCTAAAGGAGCAGGTATTTCCTCTGTCTCTCCTATCACTTCTCCTATCAAAGGAAGATTAATACTAAAGGGCCTGTGGCTAGTTTTATTCATCACAGGCATTATTCTCTGCAATCTCTTTGCATCTTCTGGACTTAAATTCACCACTCCTTTATTTTTTTGTTCTCTTAAATACTGACGCATATCGCAGAATAATATCTCAACCAACTCCTTCCTTAAGGGATAATTTTCCTCATTTCTTCTATTTCGGTTTAATGCTTCTGCTATTGCAATTCCATCATCAATATGTCTATATTCAAGTTTAGCATCAATCACCCTACATCCTTTCCCTCTTCCTTTAAAATAAATATCTGGTTGAATTTGTCTTGTCATATTTAGTGGTCTTTATTTTTTGTTTATAAACTTTAGGTATTGAAAATATCTAATATTTTTTCTCACGATGCAGAAATTAATATTTTTTAAAATAAACTTTTCTTTTGTATTAATTATTCTTATTGCGGAAAAATTCGATGAAGTCAATTTTGGAGCAGATAACTTTTTCTAAAGAGAACTTTGCAAAAATAGGTTTTTGAAATTTAATTTTGATTTATGCAAAAAATAATCAACTTTGTCGTCGGGAATTTTCCATAAAGTTTGCAAAAATATTTTTGCGACAGAAAAATGTGAATTATTCAAACTTCTCTAAATTAAGTTTTCACAAACATTTTTAACTTCATTTTATTTTTTACTTTTATGAATTTAAATTTTGATGATGCAATCTTCTCGGATCTTCATATTCATTCAAAATATTCTCGAGCTTGCAGTAAAGATTTAAATTTTCAAAATCTTGTTAAATGGGCAAAGATAAAAGGTTTGGGTTTGTTAGGAACGGGTGATTTTACTCATCCGATTTGGTTTGAAGAAATAAAAAAATTAGAAAACAGAGGAACAGGAATTTATTATTTTGAGAATTTTCCTTTTGTAATAACTGGCGAAATTTCTTTGGTTTATACTGATGACGGAAAAGGCAGAAGAATTCATCTTGTTTTGCTTTTACCTTCTGTAAATGTTGCAGAAAAAATAAATTCTTATTTAGATACAAAGGGGAGAAGGGACTATGATGGACGGCCTATTTTTAAAATTCCTGCTGAAGAATTTGTTAGAGAAATGATGAAAATATCGTCGGAGATTGAAATAATTCCTGCGCATATTTGGACGCCGTGGTTTGGTTTTTTCGGAAGCATGTCTGGTTATGATTCGCTTAAACAAGGATTTAAATCAGAATTAAAAAATATTCACGCAATTGAAACAGGAATTTCTTCAGACCCTGAAATGAATTCTAAAATTAAAGAACTTGAAAATATTTCTATTTTGAGTTTTTCTGACTCGCATAGTTTCTGGCCGTTTAGATTAGGAAGAGAAGCAACTATTTTTAAAAAATTAAATTCATATAAAGAATTAATTAGACAAATAAGAGAGAATGATTTTTTTGGAACTATTGAAACAGATCCTGCTTATGGGAAATATCATTGGGATGGGCATCTTGCGTGCAATTTTTCGTGCAATTTTGAAAAAACAAAGGAGCTAAATAAAATCTGTCCTGTTTGTTTAAAAAATTTAACAATCGGAGTTGAATATAGAGTTGAAGAACTTTCTGAAAAAAATTATAAACCCCTTCAAAATAAATTCTTTTACAAAATACTTCCATTGCATGAAATAATCTCTTTATCAACTGGATTTGGAATGAACAGCAAAAAGGTCTGGGAAATTTACAACAAGATTATAAAAAATTTTGAAACTGAATTTAATGTTTTGTTAAATGTCTCTGCAGAAAAACTTTCTAATTTTGTCGACGACAAATTGCTAAAATTAATTTTGTTAAATCGGTTTGGAAAAATAAAAGTAATTCCTGGTTATGATGGAAAATATGGGGTTGTAGTTTTTGATGATGCAGAGAAAAAAATTTCTGAAGAAGAGGGAAAAGACGTTGCGGAAGAGAAAATAAAAAATGTTGAAAAACAGAAAAAGTTGATTTGAGAATATTTTTAAACTTTAATTTGCTTGTTAATTGATGATACAAAAGAGGTTTGGGATTTTTATTTTTTTATTTTTTTTATTTGAATTTGCGAGTGCAGGAACTTGTCCAACTCTTTCTGATTTTGATGGAGATATAAATAATGCAATAGTTACACTCGCATTAAAATACAAATTTTCTTTTGATAGTTTTTCTTCAAATCCAAAATATCTTGGTTATGATTCTATCTATCCTTTTCCGCGTTATTCAACTGCTGAATTAATTAATGAAAATATTCTTCTTGGAACTTCTTATGCTGGAGGAGTTGCCTTTGCTACTGATTATGAAAGCAGTTATGTTAGCGGTTCAAATTACGGTTCATTATGGTCTGATTATGTTAATAGTAATATTCTAATTAAGTTTTCAGAAGTGTTGCCTTCTTATAATCTTGGATGCAGTGTTTTAGCTGATGGAAATATTAAGATTAGATTAGCATTTGGTTTAACAAGCGGATACAATGCTCAAATTTTTTACAAAACATTTTCAGATAAGTCAGAATTTTTAGGAAAAGAATTTGATTTAAATGCATTTAGTTGTGATAGTGGAAGTGATTCTACTTGGGGGTGTGGAAGCCATGATTCTATTGGGGATTGGAAAACAGGAAAAATAAAATTTTCTGGCAAGTCCTCTTGTGTTGATAATGATGGAGATGGCGTTGATGGTTTATCTCTTGTTTGTCAAAGCGGAACTGATTGCGATGATAAAAATAACTTAATTCAAAAAACAATTAAAAAATCAAGAGACAAAATTTGTTGTCCATCTTCTGTTTCTCCTGATAGATTTTTATTAGACACAGGGGTTTCTTATGAACAACCCCCTATTGGAGGGGTTTCTGCTTTTGAAAGGTGTTATTTTTGTCCTGCTCCAAATACGATGGTTTATGCGACGAGGAGCAAGGGAAAAGATGAATTTCTTGAAACATCTATTTGTTGTCCAGAAGAAACAGATTCTAAATTAATAATTAGAAAAACGGGTAAACCCACTTGTGAAGAATGTAAATCCCCTAATAAATTAATTTATGGAGAAAAAAATTTTGAAAAAGGAGGGGTTTTTGAAACTTCTATTTGTTGTCCTGAAGGAATAAATTCTGAATTAATAATTAGAAAAACGGGTAACCCCACTTGTGAAGAATGCAGACCTCCAAATAAATTAGTTTATGGAGCAAAGGATTATGAAAAGGAAGGTCTCTTTGAAACTTCTATTTGTTGTCCTGAAGGAATAAATTCTGAATTAATAATTAGAAAAACGGGTAACCCCACTTGTGAAGAATGCAGACCCCCAAATAAATTAGTTTATGGAGCAAAGGATTATGAAAAGGAAGGTTTCTTTGAGACATCTCTTTGCTGTGATGCAAGTATTTCCAATCCAGTATTAGAAACAGATGGCATGGGTTTTCCTTTAAAATGCGGTTCTTGTTTTTTAAAAACTCATGGAAATATGGTTTGCAAAGGTGATTGCAGTTATTGCTCAGATAATAATAAAATTGTAAAAATAAATATTGCTGAAGATTGCAAATCAAATATTGTAAAAGATTGTTCTGAAGAAAATAAAATTTGCGTTGAGCATAAACTTTCGCCTACTTCTGATCTTTTTGCAGTATGTGAGTCATGCCCAAATTCACTTTCATTTGTCACAAGAAGAACAGATCATATGCTTTCAACTTCTGATGGAACTTCTATTTTAACTCCCTCCAGCGGTCTGCGTTCTGAAAATACTTTTTTTAGTTTTATTACTCCAGCAGAAGTTTTTTTAAAAATAAGCGAGACATGTGATAAATGTCCTTTATCAAAAATTAATGTTTTTATAAAAAATCATGGCGAACCAGGAGTTCAAACATTTGGAGATAATAGTGAAACCTATTTGAATGTAGATTATTTAAAAAATAAAGTTCAAGGGCGATATAATTTTAATTGTGTAAACAGGGTTGTTTTTGAGGGATGTTCTGTTGGAGGAAAATGTTCAAGCAATTCAAGAGAAGGAGAAGAGTTTATGCAAGTTGCTCAAAATGTTTTTAGTCAAGGAGAAAATAAAGTTGAGGTCTTTGCTTCATCAGAAAATGTTCGTTCAGATTATCTCAGTTTGTGTGAAAGTATAGAGGATAATGGGTGTATTGTTAAATTAAATCCTAATGGAGAGTTTACTTATTTGAGGACTATTTTTTATCTTGCTCATGAGAATGCGCTTTATCCTGCAATGCCTGAATTTGCATATCAAACAGAAATTACAGACGGGGACTTAGGATTAGTTAAGATTAAAATAAATTCTGACGACGAGACATTAATGCTTGCAGAAATGAATGATTATGCAATGCCTTGCAATTATTCTGTTGCAGACAGCAAAGAATTTATAATTGATTCTGAAACAAGGACAATTAATTTTTATGATTTTATAATAGAAATTCCAGAAGAAACTCTTGAGATAGGAAAAACAGCAAAATTAAAAATAAATAAAATTCAGACAAATTGCACAGCAGAAAATGTTTTTTATTCTACTGCCCCCCCAGATAAAGAAGAGTTTGATGAAGTTCAGCAATTGTATCAAGAAGGGTATATTGATGATGAATTGTACAATAAA
>CAYVCF010000004.1:32751-33309 GCA_964450135.1 Candidatus Woesearchaeota archaeon | reverse complement strand
TCAGCTTGGATAGAGCATCACACTCCTAATGTGAGGGTCGCAGGTTCAAATCCTGTCTCGGGCGTGAGGAGAACCATATGGTTCTCCTTACATTAACCTCTCCTTCTCTGTTCAGGTAAGCGATATCTCCTCAATGCCTCCTGTTGATATCGCATAGGATTTGAATACAGATAACAATCTCTCATTTGAATTTTATCGTCAGTGTTTTCTGTCTTCACCAAATCCTAAAAAAATGTTAAGAATTTGGTGAACAGCAAAATTATTTTTTAAAATGCGCGGACCGGAAAAGCTTGAGCCCTCACTTGCTTTTTATTTTTGATGCGATTGCTCGTGAAAACTCTTTACTCACAACCTCGCTCGGATTTTTTTGTTTCACAAATTTTTTTCTCGCGAAATCGTTCGGTCGAACCCTCGGGTTCTCATCCCAAAATTTTTATTAAAGAATTTAAAATGCGCGGACCTATTCGCGACCTCGTTCGTATTTTTGAAGTCATCTCGCAAAATCGCTCAGGATTCGAAGTTCGAATCCAATAGCACTTTCAGTGCTATGATGCGCGG
>CAYVCF010000004.1:25911-32741 GCA_964450135.1 Candidatus Woesearchaeota archaeon | reverse complement strand
GCGCGGACCGGGATTCGAACCCGGATAGTCTGCTTGGAAGGCAGAAAGTCTAGCCGTTGACCTATCCACGCTTGAAATAATTTACAATTCTTGGTTTAAAATCTTTTGTGTTTTTTAAAAAATATTTTAAATTTTCTTTTCCAAAAGGTTTAAAAATAAATAATTCTCTAAATTTTTGAAGACGGCCATAATAGGTTGGAAACACCTGTTCTCATTCCGAACACAGAAGTTAAGCTTCCTATGTTAGTGGCTGTAGTGGCCCACAAGCTGCGAACCCATTAAGCTGTCTTTCATATAAAAAGAACCCTCTGGTTCTCGCAAAAATTTTTATTTTGTTTTGAAATTTTTGGGACATAGAAAATCCGTAGAAAGATTTTCTCTGTTTTTAGAAATCTCCTCAAAATGCGGAAAGGTGATGTTTCTTTATGCCTCCTATGACATCACAAAAAATTAAAACCTAAGCGGTTCTTTTTGAACCATCCCCTTTTTTGTTCCGGTGTGCAATATCTTTAATTGCTTCTGGTTGATATCGCGAAAAATAAATTATTCAACGATTTCTCGTCGAGTTCAACTTTTTTGCAAAAGATTATTCATTAAAATAAAATTAGTGTGATCAGAAAATGAAAAATCGTTGATATAAAAAATTTATAATCTCTAATTTCTTTATTAAGTTATGAAAAAAATTGTGCTTATTACTTGTGCGAGTAAAAAACAAAATAAAAAATTAAAGGCAAAAGAAATTTATGTAAGTCCTCTTTTCAAATTTAATTTGGCTTATGCAAAAAAACTTAATCCAGACCAAATATTTATCCTTTCTGCTAAATATGGTTTGCTTGATTTGGAAAAAGAGATAGAACCATATAATGAAACACTAAATAATAAAACTGAAAAAGAAATAAAATCGTGGTCTGAAAACGTTCTAAATCAAATGAGGAAAAAAATAGATATAAGAAATGACGAGATAATTTTTCTTGCTGGAGAGAAATATAGAAAATATTTAATTCCTCACTTGAAAAATTATTCTATTCCGTTAAAGGGGTTGGGAATTGGTAAACAACTAAGTTATTTAAAAAAAGAGATTTCAAAATGAACCCGCAATGCGAAAAACTCCACAAACTTTTTAGCAATATGAAAAGACATTTTTTCCCGTTTAATGAAAATGAAATTCCCTTGGATGGGATATATATTTTATTTGAAAAAGGGGAGAAATCTCACGGAGGAGATAGAATAGTTAGAATAGGAACACACACGGGTAAAGATCAGTTAAGATCCAGATTAAAACAACATTTTATAATGGAGAATAAAGACAGAAGTATTTTCAGAAAAAATATAGGAAGAGCGTTGCTAAAAAAATCAGGGGGCCTTTTTTTAGAGCAATGGGAATTTGATCTAACGTCGAGGACAAATAAAGAAAAATATTTATCAAAAATAAATCTTGAAAAACAAAAAGAGATAGAAAAAAAAGTCACGCTTTTTATACAGGACAATTTTAGTTTTGTTGTTTTTGAAATAAAAGATAAGCAAAAACGACTTGAATTTGAATCAAAAATAATTTCTGCAATCTCTTCATGTAAAGAATGTTCTGCTTCAAAAAATTGGCTTGGACTTTGTTCTCCGAAGGAAAAAATACGCGAAAGCGGACTTTGGCTTGTTAATGAATTATATAAAAAACAACTTTCAGAATCAGAATTTGAAGAATTAAAATCATACTTAAAATGAAACCCAAACTTTCGCGACAAGAAACTGAAAAAAAAATTTCAGAATTTTTTGAAAAAGTAAAATCAAAAACACCAAAGGAAATCCGGAAAATAAAAAAACTCGCGATGTCAAAAAATATTCAACTAAAAGAAAAAAGAAAATTATTTTGCAAAAAATGTTTTGTTGCGTTAACTGGAAAAGAAAAGGTTAGAATAAAAAATAAAATTAGATCAATAACTTGTGAAAATTGCGGAAATGTTGCGAGATGGAAGATGAAATAATTAACTTTGAACACAGATTAAAATTTCTTTCACATTAATTATTTTCTCAAAAATTTTTCTCGTTTTTCTCGTCGGGGTTTATCTTTTTTTAAATACCTCATAATAAACTTGGCCTCTTATTGGAAAAACAATTTCTTCTTTTGAATAATTTTCTAAAAATTCTTCTTGAGTCATTAATCTTTTTATCTCATTAGAATTCATTCCATGACTCTTTCTAATTAATTCTGCAATATAAATTAATCCTTTCTTCTTTAAACTATTTTTTAAAATATTTATTGTCCTCTTTCTTTTAGAAATATCATGCAACACAAAATGAAGAACTATTATATCAAAATAATTTTTTCTTTTTAAGTTTAAAACATTTTTAATCAAAAGTTCAACATTCTCAAAATTCCTCAACCTTTTTCTTGCTTTGTCAATCCAATATTTAGAATTATCAATACAAACCAATTTTCCCTTTGGCAATTTTTTAGATAAAAATCTTGAGAGATTTCCTCCTCCGCAACCAACTTCTAAAATCTTTTCATTTCCATGTAAAGACATTTTTTCAACATAATTTTTATAATTAAAATAAGCCAGATATCTAATTAAAAAATCTTCTAATTTTTCTGCAAAAGAAAAAATTTTATTATTTATCTTTTTTTCTCGTCAATTAATTTCTTCGGAACCCTTACTAATCTCTCTGCATCTCCAACTTCTTTTTCCAAACCAACATCTCTTGGCTCTACTCTTTTTCCAACAATAAGATAGTTCCATTTACCATCTGCATAAATTTTTGGGCAGTTAACTAAAATACACATTCCTTCTGGAGTTATGTCTCTTAATTTGTATCTCATAATAATTTATGTTGCGAAAATAATTTAAATTTTTCAACGATATATATCGTTTATTTAATCTCTTTAGAATTATTCAAAAAAATTAGGCATTAATTTTTCTTCTGCTTTCCTAAGATGAACTTGAAATGTTGAGAAACTTTTTTCAGCTATTTTTGCTAATTTTTTTACACTTATTTTTCTCGGAGATTTGTAATAACCATATTTTAATGCCAAGTCCATTGCTCTTTTTTGTTTTTCAGTAAGGTTTGAATTTGTTTTTACAATTGAAATAGAATTTATCATTTTCTGTTGAATATAATGAACTTTTGTCCATCTTATTTTTTCAATTGCTTTGATAAAATTATTAATATGCTTTTTTTCAAAAGCACCTATAACAACTGTTTCAATTCCTTTTTGATTAATCAACGCAGGTTCTAAAAAAATTATGTTCGGATTATAAACTGGTTTTGACCAAAGAGGTTCATTTGCAACTCCAATTAAAAAATCTCCTTTTTCTTCTAAATGCGAAATGCCTTTAACTTTTTTCAATGATTTGAGAAATTCTTTTTTATCTTTTGCTTCTCCTTCTAAAGTTCCTGCGAAATTAACCTTGATATATTTTTTCATATAAACCCAAGAAATAGGAAAGAGATAAAGATTAACATTTGTTTTAATTGCCCTGCTTCCGATTTTTATTTTTTCAGAATCAAAAGAGATTTTCGCTGTCCACATTAAGATAAGATATATATCGTGTTTATATATTTTGTCTGTTTTTAATTTCTGTAGTTTTTTATAAATAGAAAAAAGATAAATTCACTTTGTAATAGATTTTATTAACGAGAACTCCGAGTAAAATTTTCTTTCACATTAAAACACCCTAAAAATTTTTTAACTTTTTTTGAATTTTCCAACTAACTCCAACAAATCTGTTTGACCTAAAAACATTGACCTACAACAAAATCTTTCAAGTCCTAAATTATCCATTACTCGTCGAGGATTTTCACCTTGAGCAACTCGTGATTTGAATTCTTCCCAAAGATGCCCGATTGGTTTGTTGCACGAAAAACATCTCACTGGAATTATCATAGAACTCATAAAAAAAATAGATTTTTAAACCTTGTGTTGTCTTTTGTTTTGTTTAAAATGAACAGAAAATATCGTCTGCCAATAACTGAAGATGTGAAAGGAATACTTGAAAATTTAAGAGAAAATTTAGATAAAGAATTAGCAATCCGCGACGCAATATTTAGATTAAGAGAACAATGTAAAAAGTATGGACTGGGGGCAATCGCGGTTTTAGAATTATTAGATTTTGCAGAAAGAGCTGTTTTGAATGAAAGGGGTTTTTTATCTTTTGAAGAAAAGACCCCAAAAAGAATTTCTGGATATTCTATGGCACTTTCTCATATTGAAACTTCTGAAAAAACTCTTATTGAAATCTTAGAGGTTTATGCATAATGAAAAAGAATATAATTGAACTGAAAAATGTCGCGAAGTATTATGAAATGGGAGAAAATTTAGTAAAGGCGTTGGATTGTATAAATATAAAAATTGAGGTCGGAGATTTTGTCGCGATAATGGGGCCTTCTGGCTCGGGAAAATCCACAAGCATGAATCTTACTGGAAGTTTGGACTTAGCAACAAAAGGGGAAATTTTTTTGGATTCAGAAAATATTGAACACATGGACGAATCAGAACTTGCTCAATTGCGCGGGAAAAAAATTGGATTTATTTTTCAACAATTTAATCTAATTCCAAATTTGACTGCAAAAGAAAATGTAATGTTGCCGATGTTATTTCAAAATATTGACGAAGAAGAAAGAAATGAAAAAGCAGAGAAACTTTTGCAATCAGTAGATTTATCTGACAGAACAGAACATTATCCAAATCAACTCTCAGGAGGACAGCAACAAAGAGTCGCGATTGCTCGCGCGCTCGCAAATGATCCTGAAGTTATTTTAGCAGATGAACCAACAGGAAATCTTGACACAAAAACAGGAGAAAAAATGTTAGACTTTTTAACAAAATTAAATAATGAAGGTAAAACAATAATTATGGTTACGCATTCGCCAGAACTTGCGCGCGAACACGCGAGAACAATTTATTCAATTCGCGACGGAAAAGTTGAAAGTTATGAAAAAAAATTTGGAAACAAATGGAAAAAAGAAAAAGTTTTTTGCTGACTTGTTTTAATTAAATAATAGTAACAAAAGAAAGATTTATAAATTCTAAAATATGAAAATTGCTATGGGAAAGAAAGAAGATCAAGGAGAAACAGAAAAAGATTTTTACAGGGAAAGAAGAAGGCATCATAGAGAACATACAAGGGGACTTTTAAGAGATTTAAGAGCCGAATTAAAAAAAATTCCAACAGATATCCCAGAATATATTGTATTTCACGAAAAGATAAAAAGATATGCGGGTTATATAAATGGGGCAATACGTTGCGCATACTCTAGAGAAGGGTTTAGTTCTGATCCAAAAAAAAGCAGAAGAAGATATGAACGAGCATTACAAATATTAGACTTAATTGCAGGCGAATTTGATGATAAGTTTGAAGAATATGAAACAGGCAGATTAGAACAAGAAGCAAAGGAATTTGCATTTCAACACCCAAAAAAATATAAAGGAAAAAAAGGAAGAAAATAAAATGAGATATAAAATTTCAGGAGAAAACTTAGGAAGACATTTTCAAAATCTCGGCTGTGCCTTCGCACAGATCGCCATTAAAGATTTTGAAAATACAGAAAATAAGAAATTTTCTGTCTGCTCGTTTTCAGGAGAAAACTTCGCATGAAAAACTTAAAAAATAAATTAAGAAATGTTGGATTGAGTTCAGCACTTTTAATTGGATTGACAGGTTGCGGAGAAAAAAGAACAGAACCTCTTGAACAACCTGAACTGCTGGTTGCAGAATATTTTTTTACATCAATTGCAGACTTTAATAGAAAAGAAATTCGTGCTTTGAACGGATATTCCCCTATTGCTGGAGATTTTGATAGTGATGGAGATACAGATTTTGTGGCTGTTAATTATGCTGGCGATTTTATAATGTACGAAAATAGAATTCCAATATCAAGAGTTGAAAATTCAGAACCAGAAATTAAAAAATCACCAGAGGAATATTAAAATGAACTTCAAAATTTTTTTTACACTTGCATTAATATTTTTTTTTAGTTTGAACTTTGCGTCTGCAATTTCTGTTGATGCGGACTATGTTACAATTCTTCCTGGAGAAACAGGGGCAATAAAAATAAATGTTGAGAATAATGAAAATTTTGATATAGAAGAAATTTCAGTTGCGTTGAATTTAGAAAATGTTCCTTTTACTTCTGTTGGAAGTTCTGAAAAGGATTTAGAGGATTTAAGCGAAGATGACGATGACAGCATAAGTTTTTCTTTAAAGCCATTTACAAATATTATTCCAGGGGATTATAATATTCCTTATGTTGTGAAATATAAAGAAGAAGGAACAAATTTAACTTTGACAAAGTCCGGAAGTTTTGGCTTGCGGGTCTCTGCAAAAACAGAAATAGATTTTTCAGTTGAAGAAAAAAACAATATTCTTGAACAAAAAGGGCAAATATCTTTGAAAATAATTAACAAAGGTTTGGGTGAAATAAAATTTGTTTCTGTGAAAATTTTGCCTCAAGGTTTTGAACTTGCGTCAGGAGAAAAAGTTTACATTGGAACAATTGATTCAGATGATTCTGACTTCGCAACTTTTGATGTAATTTTTAATTCAAATTCTCCGAGTTTATCTGCAATTGTTGAATACAAGGATTTTGACAACCAAGATCAGAAACAAACAATCTCACTTCCTGTAAAAGTTTATACAAAAGAACAAGCACTTTCAGTGGGTTTAATTAAAAAAAGCAAAACCGGGTTTTATATTTTTGTCGTCGCTATTTTAATTATTGGTTGGATTGCTTGGAGACAATATAAAAAATATTTGAAAAATAAAAAACAAAAAGAGATGAATGGAAAATGAAAAAAAGTTTAAGTTTAATTTGTGCAGGATTATTATCTGCAGGAT
>CAYVCF010000004.1:0-25811 GCA_964450135.1 Candidatus Woesearchaeota archaeon | reverse complement strand
GGCAGAAGCAGAAAGTTCGATAAGTAATAATTTAGAAAACACCGACGACAGGAGAGAAAAATGAAAAGAAAATCAGATTCCCGACATGAATGGAAAATGAAAAGCAGATTTAGAAATTCTCCAATTAATAAAAGTGACAAAACAGAAAGAGAGAGACAAGTAAAAAAAGACAATTTGTTTCTTCGTTTAGTTGCAATAGGGGTTTATTCTACAATGATATCTTCCTTAACGTATCAAGCATTACCCGATGAATACCAAGAAAGAATAATAAGAGGGACGATACAATTTTATCAAACTGTTTTTAACGCTCAAGAATTAAGAAATGCAGGATTGCAAAACAGCGACGACAGGAGTGGAAAATGAAAAAAAGTTTAAGTTTAATTTGTGCAGGATTATTATCTGCAGGATGTGGAAAAACCTATTACGGAAGTTATGAGGGGTATGCTGTTCGGATAAATGAAAACGGAGAAAGAAAAATTGTTCGTCTTTATTCAAAAGAGGGTAATGGAGGACGAATTGTTTTTGACATTAGAAAAGATATAGGTACTGATCAGATCACAATATCTAATTTGCCAAAAGGAAATCCATTAGAAAGGTTTGCGTCGCTTGAAGAAGGTAGAAATATTTATTCTCAAATAAAGGCAGAAGCAGAAAGTTCGATAAGTAATAATTTAGAAAACACCGACGACAGGAGATAGCTCCATGTTAAAAGATTATTTTTTTCTTGCATTCGGAAACTTAAAACATCGGGGCTTGAGAAGTTGGCTAACAATTCTTGGAATTTTTATTGGAATTGCTGCAGTTGTTTCTTTAATTTCTTTAGGTGCTGGTTTGCGTGAAGCAATCACAGGGCAATTTGGTTCAATTGGAGTTGACATTTTAACAATTCAAAACAAGGGTGCGGGTTTTGGCCCGCCTGGTTCAATGGTTGTGGAAAAATTAAACGACAACGACGTGAAAATTATTCAAAATGTAAATGGAGTAAAATTAGTTATCACGCGTTTGATAAGAGTTGTAAAAGTTGAATTCAATGAAATCGCAAACTTCAAATATATTTTTGACTTGCCTGATGATTCTGAAAAATTAAAAATGATTTATGAAACATTTAGCATGGAAACATCGTCAGGAAGATTAATTCAAGAAGGCGACTCAGGAGTTGTTTTAATTGGAAGTGATTTTGGAGCAAACAAAGAATTTGAAAAAAATTTTGTCGTCGGTAAAAAAATAAAAATTAATGGAAAGGAATTTGAAATAATGGGGGTTTTGAAAAAAATGGACAGCATTCAATTAAACGGAATGATGATAATGCCGACAAAGGACTTGCAAAATCTCCTTCAAATAAAAAACGAATATGATTTAATTGTCGCGCAAGTTGAAGATAAAAATAAAATTAAAATTGTCTCAGAACAAGTTCAGGAAAAATTAAGGCGAGACAGAAATGAAAATTTAGGTGAAGAAACTTTCACAGTTCAAACGCCGTTGCAAGCTCTTTCAGGTGTTAATACGATTTTAAATATTATTAATATAATTGTCGTCGGTATTGCGTGCATTTCTTTATTTGTCGGCGGAGTTGGAATTGAAAACACAATGTATACTTCAGTTTTAGAAAGAACAAAAGAAATCGGTGTGATGAAAGCAATTGGTGCGAAAAATTCTGACATACTTTGGATTTTTTTAATTGAGTCAGGTCTGCTTGGTTTAGTCGGCGGAATTGTCGGTGCCTTGATTGGAATTTTAATTGCAATAGGAATTTCAAATATTGCAAATTCGTTTCTTGGAGAAAATCTTTTTAGAATTCAAATAAATTATTTTTTGCTTTTTGGTGCGGTTTTATTTTCATTTGTCGTCGGGGTTTTGTCTGGAGTGCTTCCTGCAATTCAAGCAAGTAAATTAAAAGTTGTGGAGGCGTTGAGGGGATGAAATTGTTTGATGATTTAAGAAGATTGTATAGACAAGTAAGATTTTATATTAAACATAGAGAATCACTAAGAGCATTAAAAGAAATTAAAAGAAATTATGTTCTTCCAAAAACAGATTTGGTTCAATTAAGAAAAGAATTATTAGAAGGGATGTGTCACTGTGCAGAAAATATTTCAACTCGAAGAGAGGGGGGGTCTTTTTTTTTAAAATTTGAAGAAGGATATTTTCCAACTTCATTTAAACCAGGAGTTGCAGATAAATTTTTATTTCAAAGAATGATTGGTGAGAATTTACCCAAGATTGTTGAAGAGAGAGAGAGCAACAGGTTAGTAAGGGAAGTTCAACATCTGAGAGTTATTCTATTTTTGTTAAATGTTATCTTCCAAAATATGGTTGGTGTGATGATAGAGAAAAGGAGGAATTATTAAGATAACCAAAATGATTCGCGAATATTTTAAACTTGCTGTGAAAAATTTAGGAAAAAGAAAACTACGAAGTTGGCTGACAATGATTGGAATTTTTGTTTCAATCGCGACGATATTTACATTAGTTAGTTTGAGTTTGGGTTTGCAAAACGCAGTTGAAGAACAATTCAGATTATTAGGAACAGATAAAATTTTTATTCAGCCAAAAACAGGAATGATGGGCCCCCCAGGAAGTGTTGGCGGAGATATACTCACGACAAAAGATATTGAAGTTCTTGAAAAAATTCGCGGAGTAAAGGATTTTTCTTATTTCACAATGGAAAGTGCAAAGGTTGAATTTGCAAATGAAATAAAATATTTTAGCGTTGTCGGAGTTCCCTTGAATCATCAAAAGGTCTATGAAGAAATCAGCAGTTTCAAAATTCAAGAAGGAAGAAATTTAAAACAAGGTGACAAAAATTCAATTGTCGTCGGAAATCTGCATTTAACTGGAAATATTTGGGAAAAAGAAATTCGTGCTGGAGAAAAAATTTTAATTAATTCTCAGAAAGTTGAGGTCAAAGGAGTTTTGCAATTTATTGGAAATCCCGACGACGACAGAATGATTTTAATGGATATGAAAAGTTTTTCTGAAATTTTTAATGTAAGCGAAAGAATTGATTTTATAATGGTGCAGATTGAAGAAGGAGAAAATATTTTAGAAGTTGCTGAAAGAGTTGAAAAAAATTTGAGAAAATCAAAAGATCAAACAGAGAAGACACAGGACTTTATTATTTCAACGCCAGAAGATTTGCTCGGAAGTTTTCAAGTGATTTTAAATATAGTTACTTATTTTTTAGCAGGAATAGCGACCATATCTTTGCTCGTCGGCGCGATCGGAATTTCAAATACAATGTATACTTCTGTAATTGAGAGAACAAAAGAAATTGGAATTATGAAAGCAATTGGCGCTAAAAATTCTGACATACTTTGGATTTTTTTAATTGAGTCGGGTCTGCTTGGTTTGGTTGGTTCAATAATCGGAGTTTTGCTGGGAATTTTTTTAAGCAAGACAATTGAATTTATTGCAGTAAATAATTTAAACACCACTCTTTTGCAAACAGCGTCTCCGAGTTGGTTAATTTTTGGATGTTTAGGTTTTGGATTTTTAATCGGCGCTATCTCAGGAACACTTCCAGCAATTCAAGCAAGTAAAACAAATGTCGTCGATGCTTTGAGATATGAATAATGGACGAAAAAGGAATTCATAAATCACTTCAATTATCTGCAAGAATTATAAAAACACAAACAGGAATAGAATTAACTCCTGCAGAATTTTTGAAATTAAGAATTTATTATTTGAGAATAAAGGGAGAAAGGCAATATGGCGAATGGTCGCGTATAGGAACATATGAATGTGAAACAAGAGCAAGATTTTTATATGATTTATTTGGAATTGATTTTTTAGGTTGCATAAGAGAGAAATTATGCGGAACTCCAGAATTTTTAGAACATTGCAGAAATAATGTTGTTCAATGGCGAGAGGAAAAAGATTATCTTTAATTTAACGACGAGAAATTACGCGACTTCGTCGCAGATTAATTTTAATATATTAAATTCTTAATTAAAGTTAGTCGCGAATTTTTAATTTTGTGTAAAAGCTAATCGCAAAAAAAGTTGGACCCAAAATTTTCCGAGCACAAATTATATTCAAAACTTTATTTTCTCTTCGATAAATTTTTTCAAAAATGTTTTTTAATTCAACAAAATATTTTAAAAAAGATTATTCAATAAAATCTAAATATTTAAAAACTAATTTCAATATGAAAATAAAAAGATGGTAAAAAAATGTTTTTATTGCAAACGAGAAATTTCTGATAATCGTGTTGTAGATATTTGCGATATTTGCGGGCACAAAGTTTGGGGAGAAAAAATGTTCGCGACAATAAGATTCAAAACAGAAGAAGCAAGAGATAATGGTGATCTATGTCATAATAAAATCAGTGACGGAGTTTAAAAGATAGTTTTTTAAAGGACTTATTTCTGAAATATTTATGAAAGGCAAAAAAGCAGTTAGAACTCGTGGAAAAATTAAATTAAGCAAATACTTTCAAGAGTTTGAAAATGGAAATAAAGTGGGGGTTACGATCGAAAGAGCAATTGACTTTAACTTCCCAGAACGACTTCAGGGAAGCACAGGAGTTGTTGAAGGAAAACGAGGAAGCCATTATCTTATAAATATAAAAACGCAAGAAAAAAATAAAAAATTTTTGATCGCGCCTGTTCACTTAAAGAAATTAAAATGATAATAGAAAAAAAGGCATTGAGTATTGCAGAAGCAAAAGAATTTGTCGACGACGAAAACGCAGAAATAAAAAGTTTTATAAAAAAATTTGTTGAAACAAAATCTGAAACTGCAGAAACAATGAAAGAAAAATTAACTGCATTGGATTTACTAAAAGTAAAAGACGAACAGATTGTGAAACTAATTGATTTCTTGCCTGCAACAGATGAAGAAGTTTTGAAAATTTGTTCTGGATTTAATGAAGATGAAATTAAAAAAATCCTTGAGATTATTAAAGAGTTTTAAAAATGACAGAGAAAGAAGAATTTGCAATCATAATAGAATACTTGCCCAATGGATATCCTCTTGAAGGAAAATTTATGCCGATCGCACAGGCAATTGGGGAAAAAAATTTAATACTTCTTGAACTTGTTCCGCGAAAAGGAGTTCAATTAGAAATTGGAGAAAAAGTTTACATTGGCGAGGGAAAACGCGACAAAGTTTATTATATCCTCGGAAGATTGCACAGAGAAAAATTAACTTCGCAAGCAAAAGAACATCTGCAAGAATTTGTTTCAAAAATAGTAAAGGCGAACACAGAAAGATTTATTAAGTTTTTTAATGCTTCAACTGCAATAAACAAAAGAATTCATCAAATTGAATTGCTCCCTGGATTTGGAAAAAAACATATGAACGAAATTCTGGAGCAGAGAAAAGAAAAAGAATTCGAATCGTTTGAGGAAATGAAAAAAAGAATTTCCAACTTGCCTGATCCTGAAAAGGCAATTGAAAAAAGAATTGTTCAGGAATTAACTAATCAAGAAAGATTTAATCTTTTCACACAATAAAATGGAAGAAGAAAAACAAAAGAAAGATGTAGGAAGAGTCGTAAGAATTCTGTCTGCAGATGTAGAAGGAAATTCAAAGATTTACGTCGGCTTGACAAAAGTTAAAGGAATTTCGTGGGCAATCTCAAATGCTATTTGCAAAAAAACTGGAATAGACAAAAGAAAAAAAATTGGAGAGCTTACAGAAAAAGAAATTGAAAAAATTTCAGAATTTGCGAAAAAAATAGAACTTCCAAAATTTTTGAAAAATAGAAGAAAAGATTTTGACGACGGAGAAGACAAACATTTAATCGGAAGTGATTTGGATTTGAAAAGAGATTTTGATATTAAAAGATTAAGAAAAATAAAAAGTTATCGCGGAATAAGACATGCAACAGGACAGCCGACAAGAGGCCAAAGAACAAGAAGTCATTTTAGAAAAAACAAAGCAAGGGGTTCTGGAATTAAAAAGAAAAAGAAAGAAATAATGGGGAATAAACAATGAAAAGAAAACATAAGTTATATTCGCGACCAAAAAAACCGTTTGATAAAAAGAGAATTGAAGAAGAAGCAGAATTAAAAAAAGAATTTGGTCTTAAAAATAAAAAAGAAATTTGGAAAGCAGAAGCAAAGGTTTCTCTGATAAGAAAAAAAGCAAAAAGTCTTATTTCTTCCGACGACAAAGAACAAAAATCGCTATTAGAAAAATTAAATAAGCTTGGATTAAAAGTAGATTCTATTTCAGATATTCTTGGATTAAATAAGACAGATTATTTAAACAGGCGACTTCAAACAATTTTACTTAAAAAAAATTTGGCAAACACCTCAAGACATGCAAGGCAATTAATCGTGCATAAAAAGGTTTTGGTCGACGGGAAAGTTGTTTCAGTTCCTTCATACATCATCTCGCAAGATTTAGAAAATAAAATTTCATTAAAGAGCAAGGAGAAAAAATGAGTGAAGAAGAAATGGCAAAAGAAAACGCAGAAGAAAAAATTGAGATAAAAAAACCAAAAGATAAAAAAGAATACGAAGCGGTCTTAAATATTTACACTTCATTTAACAACACGCTTGTGCATGTTACAGATATGGCGGGGCAAACTCTTGCGAAGGTTACTGGTGGACAAGTTACAAAACAATCGCGATTAAAGGCAAATCCAACAATTGCAATGTTTATTGCAAGACGTGTTGCTGAAAAATTAAACGAACTGGGGATAAAAAATGTTTACATAAGAATCAGGGCAAAGACAGGAAATCCTGCACCAGGGCCTGGAACAAATGCGATAATAAAAAGTTTAACAAGGGCTGGTTTTAAAATTTTAAATATTTTAGATACAACGAGGTATGCCCGTGGCGGGCCTAAAAAACAAGGTGGACGCAGAGGAAGAAGAGTGTAGGAAGTTTTAAAAATTAAAAATAAAATAAATTAATATGGAGAAAATTCAAAAAAACGAAAATCAAATAATTTTCAAGGCAAGTATGGAGGAGAGTTTAGCAAATGCAATAAGAAGATATGTAAATAGGATTCCAATTCTTGCAATTGATGAAATAGAAATAACAAAAAATGATTCTGTTCTTTATGATGAAACAATTTCTCACAGAATGGGACTCATTCCATTAAAAAATAAAAAAGTTTCAGAAAAAGGCGTTGAATTAAAGTTAAATATAAAATCAGAGGGGATTGTAAATTCAGGGGAAATAAAAGGCGCGGAAATTGTTTATGAAAATATCCCAATTGTGATTTTAAATAAAGGACAAGAACTTGACATAAAGGCGACTGCAAAACAGGGGTTAGGAATTGAACACGCGAAGTGGTCTCCTGGTTTAATGTTTTATAGAAATGTTTGCGAGATAATTTTGGATAAATCTTTGAAAGAAGAAATAAAAAAAATTTGCGATAATGACATAAAAGAAAAGGGAGATAAGATTGTAATTATCGACGACAAAAAGCAGGAAATTTGCGATGTTTGTGAAGGAATTTCTCAGAGATACAAAAAAGAATTTGAAACCAAACCAACAGAAGAATTAATTGTTACAATAGAATCTTGGGGACAAATTCCTACAGAAAAAATATTTGAAGAATCTGTGAAAATCTTAAAAAAAGATTTAAATGAATTTGAAAAAGAGATGAAATAATTCTAAAGATTTTTTGTCTAAAAAGCAAGAAAAATTTTTATACTATACTCACGGACATAAATAATTGGTCACATTGAGTTTGCTTCACTCTTGAAAAGGAATCTAACATAATTATATTCAATTAAAAAACGTGCTCCCACTTACGTTCGGACCGGCGGATTAAGGTTCAAACCCAAAATTGCCCACACTTTTCTTCTTAATGCTTTAGAAGGATTATAAACTCCTTTCGTAGCGCCGACACAACTCATATTGTGTTCTCCTTGACCATGACTTTCTAACATAAAATCAGAATTGACTACATAAGCAATATCTGGAACTGGACTTTGATTCACTCTTATCCACGTCTGGCCCGGAACCATCCACCCTTTATCCTTAATAACATAAAAATATTTTAGACCACAAAACATATTGTCGGCACTACTTCCATTATACTCACGCAAATATGCTTCTAAATCTCCCCTAATTTCTGGGGAATAGGGTTTGAACAAATCGCGAAAATCCATAGACGAAGAGAATAAGTTTAATTTTATAAATATATATGTTCCCCTGCTCTGTCCGGATTGAGTAAATCTCAATCTTGCAAAAAATAAAAATTTGTTTTTCTTTTTGTGAAATTTTTATTTTTCTTTTTACATTGTAATAAATAATTTGCCAACCAAATTCTCTTTTTCTCATAAAATGTTTTTTGCTTCACTCTTGAAAAGGAATCTAATTTGATTAGGCTCAATTCGCAAGTCTGCTTTTTACCGCCCCCACCCGAAGGACAAGCGCGAGAAAGAAAACTTAATAAACAGCCATTCACTTAACATCTTAACATGAAGATAAATGATTTAATATTCAAAGAACTTCTCAAAAGAGGATACGAACTAGAGGGAAAAACTCGGGTTTGGAATGTTGCCGACTCTAAACTATGGTACTTGACTGACAAACAAGCACAGGGTTTTTTGAATTTGAGCGACACAGAGGGATATAAAAAACACATTATTGACAAAGAAGTTTCGCTCATCAAAAAACATATGAAAGACTTTATTTCTGTTTTGCCAAAAAAATCATGCAACATCATTGATTTAGGTTGCGGAGACGGAAAGAAAGCATCTTTGTTCATTGAAGAATTAGCAAAACACATGAATATTAGGTATTGCCCTATTGATATTAGCTCTTTTATGGTTTCAAAAGCCGCTAAAACTATTCGTGAGAAAAAAGTAGGGGAAGTTTTAGAATTTAAATGGAATATTTCTGATTTTGAAAATCTTGATAATATTACTCCTTTATTCAGAGACAAAGGCTTTGAAACCCATTTTATGATGTTATTGGGCAATACTCTAGGAAATTTTGATAGAGAAGATATTTTGAACGGAATAAAAACTAGCATGAACAAAGATGATGTTTTGATTATTGGGAATGGCTTGACAAATGGGCATGAAGATTGGACAAGAGAATACAAAGACCCAATAATCAATAAATGGCTTATTCAAATTCCGCAACAATTAGGATTAAACGAAAACGATGTTGAATATGATGTTCGTTTTGTCAATTCAAGAATTGAAGAGATATACATTGTCAAAACTGACAAAACTATAAACCATTTGGGCAAAACAGTTAATTTCAAGAGAGGAGATAGAATTGTTGCTGCAATTTCTTATAAATATACCAAACCCGAGTTTCAAAAAATACTTTCGAAGTTCTTTTCATTTGTTAAAATTTATACAGATGAAGAAAACACTTATGCTTTAGCACTCTGTAAAAAATAACGCGCTTGTCCTTCCCCCCACGAAATTGCTAAAATCTAAATGTTCGCTCGTTCCCTCAGCTCTGAACTCTCCAGCCAGCCTCATTGTCATTCGGCGGGTCAAGTTCGAGGAGTGAAGAGCCTAACATAATTATATTCAATTTTTCTCTTTTTCAAGCCACAAACTCCAACTCTCTTTCAAAATTTTCTTCATCTATTTTTGCTTTTCTAAAAATTTTTCCAATTCTTTTTGATTCTTCTCTAACTCTTGCAAAGTCCTTGCTGTTTTTTAATTCATCTGGGGTTTCAATTCTTTCTATAAAAAAATTGTGTTTTACTTCTGCATTTTTGAACTCTGGTTTTTCAAAAATAAAACTTTTGCTGATTTTGTCGTCATCAGTGATTAATTTGCAAAAATTTGCTTTTGGTTCTTTGTCTCCGCTTCCTTGTTTTCCTGACTTTGGAGCATTGGATTTTATTTTTAATTTTGTATCTTCAGAAACATCAAAAGTCAGAGCAAAAAAACTTTTTGGAAATTTTTTTAATAAATTCAAAATCTCGTCACCAGACATTTCATTTTCAATTAAATATCTTTTTACTCCTTGAAATTGTTTTTTTTCTTTGAATTCTAATTCTCCCATTAAATCAGAAGTTGAAACAATCGCGCCAGTGATTTTTGTTTTTTTGTCGCCAAGTTTTTCTGCGCACATTTTTACAAGTTCGTTTGCAAATTCTGCAGAAGTGTTTATTGTAAATTTTTTTCCAGATCTTTTTGCTTTGATTATTGCTCTATCTCTAAATTCTCCTTTTGAAAATTTTTGAAACTGAAGATGAACAGCGTCGTCAAAATTTTTGTCAATAATTTTTTTTATGAAATTCATACTAACTAAAATTAAAAATGGTTTTTAAAGTTTTTGAGAAGGTTTTTTGTTGGTAACTAACAGATACCTTTTTAATTTAGACGCTTTTCGCAAAAATTTTCAATTTATCGACGGCAAAATTGTTTAAACAATGATATATTAGCAAAAGAGTGAATTGGGTTTTATAGATTTTATTATAACCCCGAGTAAAAATATTTTTTATATTAATAATCTGTTGCAAAAATATTGACGAAGTCAGATTTAAATTAATTGATTTATCTACGACAAAAATAAAAAAATAATTATTTCCCCAACACTCTTAATTTTCTCTGAATTTCTTCAAGCTGTTTTTCAATTTCACGATTGTGCGACTGAATCTCTTTAATTTCTTTGTCTTCAACTTTTTTATTGTTGAAATACTTTTCTTGAACATAATCTCTTCTTAAATGCGCAGGAATTTTTATTTTTGGAAAATCTGTTTCTAAGGATCTCAAATTGCCTTTCAGTTGTTTTAATTTTGTATAAAGCTGTTGTTTTTTTATAATTTCTTTTGCTCTTATAACGCGATAAGTTTGCAAGATTCTTAATAATTTTAAAATACTTGTTTCAGAATACAAAACCTGTTTTTTTCCATAGAGAGATTCTTCATAAGTCAGTTGAACATAAAGCGGGTTTTCTTCCGGAGTTTTTATTTTTGCAGGCATTTTATTCTACCTTAGAAAAAATTTCTGAATCTATTTTTTCAATCTGCTGTTTTATATTCTGAATTTCACTTTCCCATCCTTCTAATTCTGCTTCTTCTTTTTCTTTTAATTTCTTAATTTCTTGAATCATTTGTTCTATTTCATTTATTTTTTCTTGCGCTTGTCCAAAAGTATGAATCGCCTTTTCAAATTTATCCAGTCTCACAAAAACAGGTTCTATTTGTTTTACTTTTCTTGCGGCTTCTCTAAATCCAATAGGGGTCTCTCTCGCAAAATTTTTTTTAAATGGTTCTGGCATCGTCGGAAATTCGTCTTCAATTTCAGATTCATCTGCATCAGAATCCATCTCCTCTTTTTTCCCAGTTACGGCATCTTTAATAATCTCTTGTGAAAATTTTTCTCCGATTTCACTTCCAGGTAAACTTGGCAATTGATTAAATTCATCTTTATCGTCGCGCATTGGCGGGAAATCAGGCAATTCCGGAAGAGGTGGCAATTCAGAAAACTGAGACTGATTCCCTGCGTAATCTTTTTTTTCTTTTCCGAATAAACCCATTTTGATATTCTCTTTTTATTATATATAAAACAAAACATATGTTTAAAAATGTTTCTCAGTTTTGAAATTTTTTGGATTTAATTTTTTTTGTAGATGATTTACAATTTTCGAGTTCATAAATTTCAGTTGAAAAATTTTTGAGAAAACCGCTCAGATTTCTTTTTTGTGATTTTATCGAAGGCGAAATATTTTTTTAACAATGAAGCTTATTTTGAAAATCACGCTAATTATTTTTTGAGCCACAAAAATCTGAACAGAACAAAAAGATTTTTGTTGGAAACCGCTTAGGTTTCAACTTTCATGCGATATGAAAGGAGGCCGAAAATTTGCGATTGCATTAATTTGTTGACGTCGTCGGCAAACGCAAGTTTGAGTTTAAAAAAATATCGCTTAATATGAACAGAGAAGGGAAACATCTAAAAGAAACCTTCAGTTTCTTTCATTAACAAGATTTAAATATTCTGCTAATTTATTTTTCCTATGAACCTCAACGAAGAGTACTTTAAGAAAGTAATGACAATACTCATCCTTGCATTGCTTGCTATTCTGTCATTTTTTTTACTCAAACCAATTTTGCTTTCAATAATTATTGGATGCATCCTTGCATTTATATTTAATCCTGTTTACATCTGGTTAAATAAACATATTCCTTCAAAAAATCTTTCTGTTTCAATAATTTGCATTTTACTTGCAGTTATAATAATCCTTCCGTTCTGGTTTTTAACTCCGCTTTTTATTGAACAATCAGTTAATCTTTATATTTCTATTCAAAATATTGATTTGGTAACTCCTCTAAAATCTTTTTTTCCGACGCTGTTTTCTTCAGAAACTTTTTCTTCTCAAATTGGACAAATACTTTCTTCATTTTTAACAAAGACCGCAAATTCAGTAACAAATATTTTTTCAAATCTTTTGCTGGACTTTCCGACGCTGTCGCTTCAGTTTTTAGTTGTGTTGTTCACTTTCTTTTTTGTTTTAAGAGATGAAGAAAATTTAATTTCTTACATTAGAAGTTTACTTCCTTTTTCAAAAAATATTGAAGACCAGTTGTTTGAATATTCAAAATCAATTACTTCGTCAGTTATTTATGGACAAGTTGTTCTCGGACTTTTTGAAGGAATTATCGTCGGTGTTGGACTTTTTATTTTTCAAATTCCTAACGCGCTTTTGCTTACTCTCTTGGCTTGTTTGACAGGAATTTTGCCAATTATCGGAACAACAATTGTCTGGTTGCCGGTTGTAATTTATTTAATTATCACTGGACATGTTCCGTCTGCGTTTGGATTAATTGGTTTCGGAGTTGTTGCATACATAATTGATAATATAATAAAACCCTTTATTGTTTCAAAAAGAACAAGCATGCATTCTGCAGTAATTTTAATTGGAATGATCGGCGGAGTTTTCTTTTTCGGAATTTTAGGATTTATTCTCGGACCTTTAATACTTGCTTATCTTTTGATATTAATTGAGATTTATAGAAACAAAAAACTTCCAGGGGTTTTTATCCAAGAGCCGTATGAAATAAGCACGTGATATTTTTCAAACAATATATCACAACAACATAATCTTTTTAAATGCAAAAAATTCTTTACTACGATGAATAAATGGACAGAAATTTTACTTGGCTTAATCCTTGTGATTGTTGCTATCTTGGTTTGGGGATATTCTGGAAATTGGGAATTGTTTGGAATATCTTTTGATTTCGGAAACGTAGCATGGGAAGTTCTTAAGGGCGGAGCAATCTGGTTTGTAATCATGATCGGACTTCTTTTCTTAATGCTTGGAATAAGCGATTTAATAATTTAAGGTGATTAGGTCAATTCCGCACTAAACTAACCCCCTTGCAATACAAATAGAAAGTGACAATTTAAAAACATTTTCGTTCTGATTGTTGAATCTGAATTCCATTTCTTTTACATAAAAGAGGTAATTTATTTTGTTATAGTCAAGGAACTTTGTCAATTCAAATATTCAGTTCTTTGAACATCCAAATGTCCCAAACAAAACTTAAAGAACTTTTTGATCAAGAAAGAGATATAGATTTTTGCTCAATTTATTATGTCATTTACTATGGATACATTTTAAACCAAAATTAATTTTTCACGACGGAAAATTTTTGTCGATTAGCAATAATCGAGTTGAGAGATTTAATTCAGATATTGATTTGTTCCTGCATGTATTTCGCGGATTAAAAAGTTTTAGAACAGCAGAACTTTGGATGCAAGGATTAACAATTTACCCCAACTATCTGAAGCCGTCGAAAATTAATTGGCGAAAAATACCGAAAATGTTAACTTCTCGACGACAAATCGTCGCAAATTATTTTTTATTAATTATTTTATCACCTTTTCAGTTGACAGAATCGTTTTAAGAAGGATTTAAATAAACCTGTTCATTAAATTTTCTATGAAAAAATTAAAATATTATATTAGAGAAAATGTCCGTCGACCAGTAGATAGTCATCTCATTAATCCAATTTATAATCATTTGGTTTTACCTATAATGCGTTTTACTTGCAGAAAATTTTCAAGAGCATTTTGTTTAAGAACTATTAAAGATTTAACAGATGAAATTGAAGAGCCAACACTTCCAGATAGTTTTTATCCAACTCTTGAGAATTTAACAAAACTTTTTGAAATTGAAGATGCTGTTGCAGAATTAAATTTTTTCGCAAGACAAGCAAGAATTTCTGAAGGAGAACAACAACAAGTAAGAAAGATTAATTTATATTTTGGTTTTACGCAAAGCCCAGTTTAATAATAATTTTCAAAAATATTTTCAAGTGAAAGATTTTTAAACCATTTTTTGCACATCTTTGTATGGGAAAAGTAAGAGTCAAACTTAACAGCATAGATATAAATATGTTGAATGAAATTTGCAATTCTATCAGCGACATCGCGAAAAAATCAGGCATTCCCATTCGCGGACCAGTCCCGCTTCCAACTAAAAAATTAAAAATAACCACAAGAAAGTCGCCTTGCGGAAACGGCACAGCAACTTTTGACAAATACGAAATGAGAATTCACAAACGACTAATTGATCTGCCTTCAAACGAAAAAGTTTTGCACCATATTATGAGAATGCAAATTCCAAAATCTGTTAATATAAAAATTGAAATGAAAGATTGAAAAGAAACCTAAGCGGTTTCCAACAAAAATCTTTTTGTTCTGTTAGGATTTTTGTGGCTCAAAAAATTCTGTGGGAAATTTTTTCAGCTTTTCTATTCGCGACCGAACTCAAACCCTCTCCCATCTTTTTGGATTCTTCGCGAAAATTTTCTCCCTTATACTATATTACATAAATTTATCTCAACTTTTTTGAAAGATTATTTCTTCATCCAAGATTTAAGAATTGTTACATTTTCAAAAGGTCTGTCGCTTGAATCAGTTTCAACTTTTGCAATTTTGTCGACGACATTTATTCCAGAAATGACTTTTCCAAATGCAGGATGTTTTGTGTCAAGAAAATTATTGTCAACCAAGTTTATAAAAAATTGACTTCCGCCTGTGTTTGGTCCTGCATTCGCCATTGAAATTGTTCCACGAAAATTTTTGTTCCCGCCTTTGCGCGTGAATTCGTCTTTGATTTTATAACCCGGCCCGCCCATTCCCGTTCCTGTTGGGTCTCCGCCTTGAATCATAAATCCGTCGATAATTCTGTGAAAAATAATTTTATCATAAAAACCTTGTTCAACTAATTTTTGAAAATTTCCAGAAGTAATCGGCATATCAGAATAAAGTTCTATTTCAATATTTCCGTGATTTGTTTCAAGCACAGCGATTTTTTTGTCTGACATTTTTTTATTTTCCCAAATTATTGATGAGAGTATAATCCCCAAGAGAATTATTGCAGAGATTATAAATATTTTTGTTTTGTTCATTTTCTAACAAATTTCAAAGATTCTAAAAATAAAATCGCGAATATAAAATCAAAGCCAGCGAAAATCAAAAAAGGCGCGTCAACATAATCTTTTCCGACGAGAAAATAATAATACAACACAGTTGAGACATAACCAAATTTAATTAAAACAGAATAAATTATCATTCGTCTGCTGTTGTTTAAATCATAATAGATCATAAAAAGCAAAATCCCAAAGAGCATAATTAAGACTGCGCAAAAAGTTAAGTAAGCCGGATTTTCAGGAAGATTCATTCCAGTAAAATAAAAAATCTGTTTGTAAAAAAATAAAAAACCGACCCCCAAAATAAAATCATAAAGCCCTGCAATTAAAAATAATCCCCGATAATAATTTTGTTTCATAAAAAAATAATGAAAAAGGAATTTATAAATTTAATCTTCAGAAAAAATAAAAAATTAAAAGAATTAGAAAATAAAAATTAAAAATTATCGTATCCTGAAAACCGCTGTTACGCTTGATGAGATTTCTTGTTCAGATGGTTGAATGTTTGTCGTCGCTGATTTCATTTCTTCGCTTGTTGCTCCTGCTACGGCATCGTACATTCTCCAAGGATAATATCCAAATTCATTTACTGAAACAGAAACCAAACTTCCGACTTTTTTGTCTAAACCTTCTGCAACAGATTCTGCTTTGATTCTCGCGTCTTCTGCTGCGGCCTTCATTGACTCTGATTTGTATTTGTTTTCAAGTTCTTGAGAAAGTTCAAAATTTATATAAGAAATTGGAACGCCTGCTTCAATTCCAGCGTCGACAACTTCGCCAATTTTTGAAGAATCTTCTGTGCTCATAATAATTCGAATTGTTTGAGTCGCGACAAACCCTCTTGATTTTCTTCCATCATTTGTGTAATCAAAATCTTCGTAAACATTAAAGTTCATTGTCTGAATGTCTTTGTTTTCAAAACCTTTTTTTATTAACGCAGTTCTTAAATTTTCAACAATCTCTGCATTTTTTTCAGTTGCTTCTGAACTTGTGCTTGCCCTTGCAGTTGAATCAAAATAAATTGCAACTAAGTCAGGTATTGCTTTTATTGTTGATTGTCCTGTTACAGAAATTTTATTTTCCAAGGGATTTACAATTGAACTAAAAGTTGTGAAACCAATTGTTCCCAGAATCAAAACACCGACGACAATTATCAAAGTTATTGTTACTGATTTTTCCATTTATTTATAACCCCCTTTCAATTCTTTCATTATATTTTCCTCCAATTTAAAATATAAAAAATTGCGCAGACAATTATTGCACCTGATAAAAACCAAAACCATGCAGGAACAGATGTCCAAAAAATATTTGCGTTTTGAACAAAAGATTCTGCGCCTGAACTTTCAATTGTTGTTTTGAGCAAATTAGAATCCTGAAATTCAATTGGTTTTATTTTTGTTAAATTTTTTATTAAAAACGTTCCAACTCCTACGAGAATCGCGACAGGCAAGAGAGATTTTATTTTTGAATTTAAATTTGACTTTTTTGGGGAGATGATTATTGTTTTATTTGAAAGTTTATAAGTTGGAATTTTTTTCCCTTTGACACTCCAGAAAAAATTGCTGGACTTTTCAATCAGTTCTGCTTTGAGCAATTTTTTCAAATTATATTCAACTGTGTTTATTGGAGAATTTAATTTTTCAGAAATATCTTTTTCACTAAGTTCGTCTTGAGAAAGAAGAGCAATTATTTCTTTGCAAATTTTACTTAACAAAACTTCTGCGAGAGGTTTGGATTTCTCGTCGTCAAGAGAGATTAACAAGAAATTATTTTTTTCTTTCATAATTTAATTAGGAATTATTTATTTATAAATTCAGCGAAGAGTTCAAGAGGGATTGAAGTTAATCAAAACTTCTTTAAAACCACTTTCCTAATTATTTTTATGGATATAGAAAAAAAAGTCAAAGCAGATTTGAAAAAAATCAAAATAGATAAAAAATCAAAAATTTTAGTCGCGCTTTCAGGCGGGAAAGATTCTTCAGTAACTGCATATTTGCTGAAAAAATTTGGTTACAGCGTCGAGGGATTTCATATTTATCTGGGGATGGGAAATTATAGTAAAAAATGTCTTGAAGCAATTGAAAAACTTTGCGATAATTTGAAAATAAAACTTCATGTTTATGATATAAAAAAAGAAATGGGGAATTCAATGTGTTATTTGCGAACTGCGATTCAGGAAAAAAATAAACCTCTTGGAAATAAGTTGAAAAATTGCGCGATTTGCGGAGTGATAAAAAAATCAATAATGAATAAAGAGGCACGAAAATTAAACGCAGATTTTATTGCAACAGGTCACAACCTCGACGACGAAGCCCAGACCTTTTTATTAAATGTTTTGAAAGGAAGCCCGCAACTTTCTGCAAACAGCGGAATAATTACACAAAATAAAAAAGACAAAAAATTTATCACAAGAATAAAACCTTTATTTTATATTTCAGAAAATGAAGTCAGAAAATTTTCCAAAAAAAATAAACTTCCTGTTCATTATGAGCCGTGCCCGTGTGCGATTGATTCTTACAGAATTCAGGTTAGAAAATTTTTAAATGAATTAACTGACAAGGAAAAATTAAATATAATAAAAAATTTGGAAAGAATTAAGAAAAAATTAAAATCCCACCAACAAAAAAATATTTTTTATTGTGAAAATTGCGGAGAGCCGTGCAGAAATAAAATTTGCAAAATGTGTGAGTTGATGAGATGATTTCCGAACTTTTTCCCAAAAAATAGTGTCGTAAAATTTAGTAGTTATAAATCTTTAAATACTTCTGAAGATTTTTGTAAAAGTAAAAAATACTAAATATTGATTAATAATATCTTATAGATACAATATATGGTAGGTTGGTGAAAATGAAGTGTTTTTATTGCGGACATCAAGATACAAAAGTCACAAACAAAAGAGATAGTGAAAATGGTTTTACTCGAAGAAGACGCGAGTGCATGAAATGCAAAAAAAGATTTACAACTTTTGAGCGTCCAGAAATTGAGCTAATTGTTGTGAAAAAAGATAAGTCCAGACAGGAATATAATCGCGATAAATTATTTTTAGGAATTATCAAGGCGTGTGAAAAACGGCCTGTATCAAGAGAAGCAATTGAAAAAATTATTGAAGAAATTGAAGAAAAAATTCGGAATAGAGGAAAAGAAATCCAAAGTAAATTTATAGGGGAACTTGTGATGCGTGCATTAAAAAAAATTGACAAAATTGCTTACATAAGATTCGCGAGTGTTTACAGGGACTTTCAAGATGTTGGAGATTATCTCAAAACCTTAAAAGATTTTACCCAAAATAAAAAAATTCCAAAAGGTAAATTACATTAATAAAATAAAAATTATCGTGCGGTTTTGAGATTCCCAAAAATTTACAGAAACAAAAAGTAAATTTTTTAGGATTAAAAAAGAAATAAAAAATTTATAAAAATGGTTCATAAAATAAGAAAGCGAGACGGGAATGTGGTGTTATTTGATAAAGAAAAAATTGCAGAAGCAATTTGGAAAGCAGCAAAAGCCGTTGGAGGGACAGATAGAAAAAGACCGGAAGAACTTGCGAATCTCGTCGTGAAAACACTCACAGAAAAATATGGGGAAAATGGAATTCCGGGAGTTGAAGAAGTTCAGGATTTAGTTGAAAAAATTTTGATCGAAGAGGGGCACGCAAAAGTTGCGAAGGCATATATTCTTTACAGAAAAAGCCACGAAGAATTAAGAAATGTCAAAGGGTTGTTTGATACAATTGAAGTTGTTGACGATTATATTGGTTTAGATGATTGGATGGTAAAAGAAAATTCAAACATGGGATTTTCCCTTCAAGGATTGAATAATTATGTTGCTACAAAAATAATAACAAATTATTGGATGAGAAGAATTTATCCCGAAGCAATTCGCAACGCGCACGAAAATGCAGAGATACATATTCATGATTTAGGAACTTTGGGAGCATACTGTGTTGGCTGGGACTTGAAAGATTTGTTAATGATTGGTTTTACTGGAGTGAGTGGAAAGGCCTCTTCAAAACCTCCGAAACATTTGCGAACTGCTCTCGGACAAATTGTAAATTTTTTTTACACTCTTCAAGGAGAAACCGCAGGCGCGCAAGCATTTTCAAATTTTGATACTCTCCTTGCTCCTTTTGTAAGATATGATAATTTAAATTATGGGGAGGTAAAACAGGCAATGCAGGAATTTTTATTTAATCTCGCAGTTCCGACGAGAGTTGGATTCCAAACACCTTTTACAAATATAACAATGGATTTGAAAGTTCCAGAATATATGAAAGATGAGCCAGTTATCGTCGGTGGAAAACCGCAAAAACAAACTTACAAAGAATTTGAAAATGAAATGATTTTGATAAATAAAGCATTTGCAGAATGCATGATTGAAGGCGACGCGCATGGAAGAGTTTTCACATTTCCAATTCCAACCTATAATATTACAAAAAATTTTGATTGGGAAAACCCTGATTATAATCCCCTTTGGGAAATGACTGCAAAATATGGAATTCCTTATTTTTCTAATTTTATAAATTCAGATATGAAACCAGAAGACGCGAGAAGCATGTGTTGTCGTCTTCGTCTTGATCAGACCGAATTAAGAAAAAGAGGCGGGGGTTTATTTGGAGCAAATCCGCAAACAGGTTCAATCGGAGTTGTAACAATAAATCTTCCGAGAATTGGTTTCACGTCAACAAACAAAGAAGAATTTTTAAAAAAAATTGAAACCCTTATGGAACTTGCGAAAGAAAGTTTAGAAATAAAAAGAAAAGCAATAGAAAATTTTACAAAACGCGGACTTTATCCTTATTCAAAATTTTATTTGCGGAATGTTTATTTAAGATTTGAGCAATATTGGAAAAATCATTTTTCTACAATTGGAATTTTGGGGATGAATGAAGCAATAATTAATTTCATGTCTGGAGAAAATATTGCAACTGAAAGGGGGAAAGAATTTGCCGTCGAGGTTTTGAATTTTATGAGAAAAAAATTAGAAGAGTATCAGGCAGAGACAGGTAACATTTACAATCTTGAAGCAACTCCTGGAGAAGGCACGACTTACAGATTTGCAAGAAATGACAAAAAACGACTTGGAAAAATAATTGTGGCAAATGAAAATGCTGTAAAAAATTTTAAAGCAGAACCTTATTACACAAATTCAACTCATCTCCCTGTCAATTTCACAGATGATTTATTTGAAGCATTAGAATTGCAAGATGAACTTCAAACAAAATACACCGGAGGCACGGTTTTCCACGGATTTTTAGGAGAAAAAATTCCAAAAGAAGCAGTAAAAATTTTAGTAAAAAAAATTTCAGAAAATTTCAGGTTGCCGTATTTTACTTTAACTCCGACATTTTCTGTTTGTCCGATTCATGGATATCTTGAAGGTGAGCACGAATATTGCCCAAAATGCGACGATGAAATGAATTTTTCAGAAATAGAAATTGCAAATCGCGCGCAAGTTATCGACGCGATTCAAGGAGAAAAACCAAAAAATAATTGGGAAGATTCATAATGAAAAAAAGTAGAACAAAATGTGAAGTGTATTCGAGAATTGTTGGATACATTAGGCCAGTGCAACAATGGAATGCAGGAAAACAAGCAGAATGGAAAGATAGAAAAACTTTCAAGATTGTAAATAATTCATGTTAATTCAAGGATTTCAAAAAACAACTTTGATTGACTATCCAGAAAAAATAGCTTGCACAATATTTTTGCACGGCTGTAATTTCAGGTGCGGATTTTGCCACAATCCAGAATTAGTTTTAACAAATTTTAATAAAGAATATTCTGAAAATGAAATTTTGGAATTTTTAAAAAAAAGAAAAAAATATCTTGATGCAGTTTGCATAACTGGTGGGGAGCCGTTAATGAGTTTAGAAAAAGATTTTGTAAAAAAAATAAAAGCGCTTGGTTATCTTGTAAAAATTGATACCAATGGAAGTTTTCCAGAGAAATTAAAAGAACTTTTGGATGAAAATTTAATTGATTTTGTTTCAATGGATATTAAAAGTTCAAAAGAAAATTATGAATTTGTCGTCGGTAAAAAACCTGACTTTGAAAAAATTGAACAGAGCATAAAATTAATTTCTGGTCTTGAAAATTATGAATTCAGAACAACTATTTTGGAAAATCTCCATAACAAAGATGAAGTAAAAAAAATTGCAGAATGGCTTAATCAAATAAAAAATAAACCAAAAAGATTTTGCCTTCAGGGTTTTAAAAAACAAGACAAACTTCTTGATGAGAATTTCAAAAAACAAAAAAACACTTCTGAAGAATATTTAAATGAATTGAAAAAAATTGTTGAAAATTATTTTGAAAGAGTTGAAGTGAGAGTGTAAAAACTCTTTGGGATTTTCGCGACATTGTCGCACAGAAATTTGCACACTTACGCGTGTAATTTAAAATTTTTCTAAGAGAACTTTGTAAAAATAGGTTTTTGAAATTTAATTTTGATTTATGCAAAAAATAATTAACTTTGTCATCGGAAATTTTTTATAAAGTTTGCAAAAATATTTTTGCGACAGAAAAAAGTGAATTATTCAAACGTCTCCTAACTCGCGACCTCGCTTTTTTGTTGAGGCGATCTCGCGAAATCGCTCGGCTCCGCCGACGAAAAATTTTCAAGAGATTATTAATGCAAAGAAAATTTCACAGGGTTATTGGAATTTTCATTGAGCAAAGTTGAATGCAAATAAGTTTAACAAACCTGCTTCAGAATTATTTATTTTTAATTTGGGTTAATACCCCTAACTTTTTAAAAAAACAAAACCGCTCTCTCTTTTCCTGCCCTTAAAATTTTAAAAAATTATTTTCAATAATCCTGCACTTCTTCGTCAGGAATTTTCTTTTCTTTTTTTCCAGAACTTAATTTTTCTTGACCTTCCAAACTTGTCATTTCGTCAAGTGAAATTGAATTTATCATTTCTCTGAATTTTAAAAAATGTTCTGAAGGAATCCTCACACCTGCTTTTGTAAATCCAGTATATTTATCGCTTGTTACAAATTCGCGAACAGTCAATCCGCGTTTTCCTCCGAAGTCATCAATTCGCACAATAATTTCTGCTGTGTCGTTTTTCGGAATTTTTCCTATATCTTTTTCCATTTTTATTTTCTTTTTTATATTTTATACTTAAAGAAGAGAAGTATTTAAATATTTAGATAAAAAAATTACATCGTGCTTCTGCAAGAATCGCACATCAAAACTCCATTGATCTTAAACAGTGTCTCAAAATTTCCGCATTCTTCGCAAACCCCTTCATAAAAAGATTTTCTTTCTTTCGCGAGTTTTATTCTTTTTAATTTTTCAGATTCTTCTCTAATTTGTTTTAATTCTTCTAACTCAGGGTAGGCCTCTGGATTAAAACTTAAAATATCTTTTGAAGTAATTATACCGACGAGCTTTCCGTTCAAAATCACAGGCAGTTTTTCAAATTTGGTTTTTTTCATTTTCTCAATTGTTTCTTTCAAAGTTGCTGAAGGTTTTATTGTCGCAATTTTCCGAGGAGAAATGTCAATAACTTTTATTTTTTCTAAATCGTGTTTTGGTCCTTTAACAATTGCCCAGAGAATATCTTTTTGAGAGAGAATGCCGATGAGTTTTTTGTTATCAACAATAGGAATAAAGCCCACTCTTTTTTTAACCATAATTTTCGCAGCTTCATACAAACTTTTTTTTGGACCAATTGTAATCGGCGTCCGCGTCATCAAATCCGCCACAATAATGTTCTCCATAATTATTTATATTTTCAGAACTTATAAATATTGTTTACCACTTTTTTGTTATGTTAAATCACAACAATGCTTAAAAACAAAAATAAAGGAATAATTTTATGATTGAACAATTTTATTTAGTTCGTTGTAATGGAAGATTTGAAACTTGCGCTTTTGGAAAGCAAAAAGTTTTAGAAGAATTTCCCGAATTAGCCCATATTCCAGATAGTTCAAGATTAACCGCAGATTATTATGAAGCATCTTTTTCTTGTTACAGAGAAATTACTCAAGATGAAATTGGAAATGCGAGAAAAAATGGAATTGAAATTGTTCCAGTAAGAGTAAAAGATTTATCAAAAATAAATGGGGAGAGGAGATTATGAGCGACAAACCACGAGTAATACTTCCAGAAGAAGATCAATCAAGAAAATTTGTTCAATTAGTTATTGATGGAGAAGATTATCTTAGAATAGGAAATTCGCCTCAAGATATTCATGCACAAATACTTGAAAGAGTTTTAAGAGAGGAATTTGATATTCCCTTTGAGCAAAAAAGAGTCGGAATGAATGATTTTATTCCTGCAAGAAAAGGAGAAAGATATCAAGCAATTGGAATGGGTTTTGTTTTGAAAACTCGAAATAGAATTTATTTTAATAATCTAAAAAGTGTTGATTATGATATTGGACCAAACAGAGAACAAATTGAAAGATTAAAACAAAGAGGATTAATTACAAGCGAGGTTAGATTTTCATGAGCGATAAACAAGTTGTGTTGATGCCTGAAGATGTGCAACGACTTTTAGGAAAAGACGCGCAGAGAAATAATATTATGGCTGCGAAAATGGTTTCAGATATTGTAAAGACAACTTTGGGGCCAAAAGGAATGGACAAAATGTTAGTTTCACCTACTGGAGAAATTATTGTTACCAACGACGGAGTTACGATTTTAGATGAAATGCAAATTGAACATCCTGCTGCAAAAATGATGGTTGAAATCGCGAAGACGCAAGAAGCAGAAGTTGGCGACGGAACAACAACAGCGGTTATGATTGCAGGAAAACTTTTAGAAAATGCAGAAAAACTTTTAGACAGAAAAATTCATCCGACAGTTATCACAAAGGGCTACAGAATCGCAGCAGAAAAGTCACAGGAAATTTTAAAAGAAATTTCTTTGCGAATAACCCCTGACGACGAAGATGTTTTGCGACAAGTTGCAATAACTGCTATGACTGGAAAAAGTGCCGAGGGCTCAAAAGAAAAATTCGCAGAAATAATTGTGAGAGCAGTAAAACAAATTGAAGAAAACGGAAATGTAAATTTAGAAAATATAAAAATTGTAAAAGCAAAAGGAGATGGAATTCAAAATACAAAATTAATTTCAGGAATTGTTTTAGACAAAGAAAGAGTTTCGCAGGACATGCCACAAAAAATTACCGATGCTAAAATCGCACTTTTGGATTTTCCGCTTGAATTAAAAAATCCAGAGATTGACACAAAAATTTCTATTTCAACTCCAGAGCAACTGCAAAATTTTTTGGAGCAAGAGGAAAGAACAATAAAAGAAATGATTGAGAAAGTTAAATCCTCTGGGGCAAATGTTGTGCTTTGTCAAAAAGGAATTGACGAGTTCGCGCAATATCTTCTTTCAAAATCTGGAATTTACGCAGTTCGCAGAATTGCAAAAAGCGATATGGAAAAAATTGCAAAAGCAACTGGGGGAAAAATTGTGAGCAACTTAAATGAACTAAGTAATAATCAATTGGGAAGATCAGAAGTCGTAGAGGAAATAAAACAAGGTGAGGACAAAATGACTTATATCGTCGGATGTAAAAATCCAAAAGCGGTTACAATTTTAATTCATGGCGGAACAGAACATGTTTTAGATGAAACAGAAAGAGCAATTCGCGACGGGCTCGGCGACATCGCAAGTTCTTTAACTTCTTGTCTTGTTGTTCCAGGCGGAGGAGCAATTGAATTAGAAATTTCAAAACGATTAAGAGAATTCGCGCAGTCGCTCGGCGGACGAGAACAATTAGCAATTCAAGAATTCGCAGACGCGTTGGAATTTATACCGACGACGCTCGCAGAAAACGCAGGACTTGATCCAATTGATACTTTGACAGAATTAAAATCCCAACACAATTCAGGAAGAAAAAATGTGGGATTAAATCTTTTTAAAAATTCTATTGAAGATACTTTACAAGCAAAAATTATTGAGCCATACAAAGTAAAGTCACAGGCAATTGACTCTGCTTCAGAAGTCGCGATAATGATTCTAAGAATTGACGACGTGATTGCGTCAAAGGGCTCAAAAAATAATTCTATGAATCCAAATAATTTTTCTGGAATGGATTAGGGAAAATTATAAAGAACAAAGAATTCTAATTAAAATGAAAACAAAAAATAATTGTGGGGCAAGAACCCCTGATGGATTTTGTTTTGACAACGGAGAAGAATGTAATGTAACAGATAAACACGCTTGCAAAATTTATTGGGAAAAAGTTGTTTCACACGAGACAATGTTTCAACAAGAAGTTAAAGAAATTTATTTTCCAAAACCAAAAGAAATAATTCTTCAAGGATATTATTTAGATTAATTAAAAATAAATTGCTTAAAATTTGTGCGACAAAGTCGCAAATATAAAATTTTTCTTGCTCACAATCTTGCTCTCTTTTTGAAGCTATTCGCAAAATTGCTCGGCTTTCGCCGACGAAAAATTTTTGATAAACAGTGAAGCTCCCAATCACAGCAAGCTGTGGGGCATCAAGAAAATTCATGAAGAGT
>CAYVCF010000003.1:0-33884 GCA_964450135.1 Candidatus Woesearchaeota archaeon | reverse complement strand
CTAAATGCCTCCGGTGGATACTGCATAAACTCGTTTGTTCAACTAGTTTGCAAAAGATATTTTCTCGTCGGTAAAATCGCATAAAATTTATAATTCAAACTTTTGTAATTAATTTTTTTCCAGAATTTCAACTCTTATTCCATTTGCTTCGCAAATTTCTTTGAACTCTTCAGCGTCGGTATTGTTGCCCGAAACACTTCCGTAATGCATTGGAATTGCAAAGTCCGGTTTTATTAATTTCGCTGCCTCGCTTGCTTCTTCAGCGCTCATTGTAAATCTTCCGCCAACAGGAAGCAGAGCCAAAAATTTTTTATCCTCTTGATTATGTCCTGTAAGTTTTTGCATTTCTGGAATTAAGTCCGTGTCTCCTGCATGATAAATTAAAAAATTTTTTATCTTTAATAAATACCCGACCCACTGCTCGTCTTTGCTGTGAAATGGCTTGTCAATATTGTAAGCAGGAAAAACAGAAACTTTTATTTCTCCTAAAGAAAATTCATTTCCTATTTCAACTAACTGAATATCAATGGGAATATCAAATCTTACAATTTTGCTTTGACAGCCAGCAGGTGCAATTATTTTTGTTCCTGGCTTTAAAATTTTTTGAATATCAGCGACGCTACAATGGTCATAATGGCTATGAGTCAGAAAAATAAAATCTGCTTTTTCACTTTCTTCTTTAATGTTGTAAGGATCAATGTAAATTACTTTTGAGTTCTTAATTAAAAAGCCAGAATTTCCAAGCCAGCTAATTTTTATTTCACCAAAATCCATAATTAAGAAAATCAATTTTGGTTTTTAAGGTTTTAGGAATTGTAGAATATTTTTTTTAAATTTTTGCTTTCCACTGCTCGACAAATTTTGTCTCACCTTTTATTTTCTTATCTAAGATTTCAAGTTCTTGATAAATCCCGTCGATTAAATCAAATTTTTTCGCTTCTTCTAAATTTACCCAAGCGAATTCGGTCAAAGCGTCGCAAAGTTTTACATTTTCACTTTTCGCGTTTGCATATAAACTTACAATCAAGTAAGGAATTTTGTCTTCTCTTAAATAAACCAAACTAGTTATATAACCAATATTTTCAAATTCTAATCCGACTTCTTCTTTAATTTCTCTTTTCAGCAAATCTTCAAAAATATTATACCAATGCGACGGCGTGTCTTTTTTTCTAAGAACATAATCAAGAACTTCAAGTTTTCCTCCAGGCACAGCCCATTTTCCAGGAAACGCTTTTTCCCAGTCCGCTCTTTTTGTAATTAAATATTTTCCTTCGCTGTTTACTAAAATTCCTGTTACAACAACATAATGTGTTAAATTTTTATCTGACATTTTTTCTAAAATATTTTAATAATTTTTTAATTGTGGAGGTATTTAATATCTTATTTTCTCTTGGATATCCAATTAGCAAAGAAATATCTTTATGATAAACTCTTTCAATGGATTTTGCCATTTGTTTTGCCGGAGTATAAACTTCTGGACAATTTATGCTAATTTTTGACTTAAATGGATAAATATCTACTGCACTCCAAAATCCACAATATATCCATGATCGTTGAACTATTTCTGAGCGAACAGGATTATCCACTAAATTACTTACATTTTTCGCGTCAAATTCTTCTAATTCTCTCTTTACTCTATCGTTTAATGGATTTGGATAAATACGGGGATCAATGAAATGAACTCCTATTTCAGGATCAGAGGTTCTTATTTCATCTACTCTAAAAGAGGGAGGTGTAAAAAAATGTGAAGCTGTTTTGAGCCAAAATTTAAAAAAGTCTTCCCTTTCTCTTTTTTCTCTTTCAATCTCAACTTGGCTTACATAACACTCAATTTCTTTAACCATGAAAAAATTTCACCACAATAATATTTAAATAATTCCTCAAAAAAATTGACTTATGGAAAAAAATATTTTGCAACTTTTTCTTTATGAGAAAAAATTAAAATTCAGCGAGATAGAAAAATCTTTGAAAATTCGTTCTAACAAGTTGGCGTATCATTTAAAAAATTTGATGAAAAAGAAAATTCTTGAAAAGCTCGACGAGGATTATCAACTTACAGAAACTGCTGAAAAAATTATCCCGTATCTTTCAGAAAAAAATTCTCCACTTCCAGTCATTTTAATTGCAATTTGTAAAAATAAGAACCAAATTTTTTTACACAAAAGAATCAAGCGCCCATTTAAAGAAAAACTAAGTTTGCCTGGCGGAAGAATTTTAGCAGGTGAATCAATCAAGGATTCTGTTAAAAGAATTATGAAAAAATATTTTATCAATGCGAGTTTTAAAAAAATAAACTCTGTTTCTTTGGAACAAGTTAAAAAACAAAAAAATAAAGTTTATTCTTTCTTGTTGATTTTAGTAACAGCGATGACAAAACAACAAATTGAATTTACAGATATTGAAAAAAACAAAAAGAAAATAATTTCAAGCGATTACAAATTAATGAAAAAAGATTTGGATAAAGAGATTAAAATAAAAAATTTCACGACGAGAGATTAATTTCCCCTCTCAATCTCTCTCGCAATTTCCAACATTTTTTGTTCTTGAAATTTGTCGCACATTATTTGCAAGCCAACAGGAATATTTTGAATTTTTCCAGCAGGAATTGAAATGCAACAATTTCCAGCCAAGCTCGATGGAATTGTCAGCGCGTCATAGGCATACATTTCTTCAACTGAAATTTTTTCACCAATGTTGTGCGGAAGAATCGGAACAGTTGGACAAATAATGCAATCAACTTCTTTGAAAGCCATTTTAAATTCTTGTTCAATTAATTTTTTTGATTTCAACGCAAGATGATAATATCTTCCTGAATGTTCTGCTTTGCTAATTTCACTTCCGCCTAAAATTCTTCGCAAAAATTCTGGCCCGCACGAGTCCTCAATTTTTTTTCCAAATCTTCTTCCGTCGAGTTTTCGTGTTCCAGAAAAAACTTCAACATAAACAATCGGATAGTATGTCTCAATCGCCAAATCAAGATTTTCAATTTTTATTTTTTTTGTTTTCCAATTATTTTTTTTAACAACTAAATTTATTTTTTCTTCAATTAATTTTTTTATTCTTTCATCAACTTTCAAGCCGGAAATATCTAAAATACCGACGACAATTTCTTTCGGGGTCTGTTCTAATTTTTTAAAATCAATTCTTTTGCTTTCTTGGGAGATTGCATCTTTTTCATCTTTTTCTTTTATTACATCTAAAAGTAAAGTTGCGTCATAAACATTTTTTGCAAGTGGCCCGATAGTATCTGTGCTCATTGCTAAATCAATTAAACCGTAACGAGAGACAACAGAATAAGTTGGTTTTATGCCGACGATTCCGCAATGCGAAGCAGGGTTTCTGATTGAACCTCCTGTGTCGCTTCCAAGAGCCATATCGCAAAAATTTCCAGCAACTGCAGCAGCCGGTCCGCTTGAAGAACCACCAGTAATTTTTCCTAATGCAACAGGATTTTTTGTCGGTCCGAACGCAGATGTTTCGCCAGAACTTCCAGACGCAAACTCGTCCATGTTTAACATCCCAATAATTAATCCGTCTTGTTTTTTGATTTTCTCGACGACAAATGCATCATAAGGGGACTTGTAATTTTCCAAACATTTTGAAGCGCAACTCGCATGCAAACCCAAAACATTTATGTTTGCTTTTATTCCGATAATTTTTCCAGCCAACCTTCCAGCAGTTTTATTTTTGATTTTCTCGTCTATAATTTTTGCTTCTGCAATTAAATCTTTTTCATTTCGCAATTCTAAAAACGCGTTTATTTTTTTTCCGTTCTTGTCGTTCTTTTCAATTTCTTTTAAATAATTTTGAAGTTTTTGAAGAGTGGTTACCATACTTTTCTTTCTCCGACGATAAAATCAGAATTTTTTTCAGGCGCGTTTTCAAACATTATTTTTCTATCAATTTTTTCGCAATTCCCTTCGCCTTCTTTTCTTTCACAATTTTTTCTTTCAATGTTTGGTTCTGAAATTTTTGACACATTTATTCTTGAAAGTTTTTTTGAAAAACTATCCATAATTTCTCTTGCTTGTTCTTTTATTTTTTGCTTTTCTTTTTCAGAAATTTCATGCCATAGAAAATCTGCCATAATAAATTTAAGAATAAAGTATTTATAAGATTTTGCAGGATTTCTAATAGGGTTAATATCCAGTAGATTGTTACAACACCAAATTGAAACCAAAACAATTGAGCTACTAACCAAATCTTTTCCTTCAATACTATAAAATAATCTCCATGCATCTGGAAGATTATATTTCCAAATATTTTTAATCCTAAAAAATCCGCGACATTTATTAGAAAGATTTATTTTCATTTGAGTTGAGTAATAACAAAAAATAGATATGTCGACGACAATAATACTTTTAAAGAAGTTGTTCTTGAATTCAATATGGTGATAAAAAAGAGAGCAAAAAGAGATGGACTAAAAAATAATTTTCCAGAACTTCATAGTTATTTCAGAAATGAATTAACAACTTTGTTTAACAAAGTTTACAATAGAATTGAAAGGAGGTTATAAAAAAAGAAAATGAAAAAAATTTTAGCTTTAATGGCTGTTATGATGTTATTGACATCTGTAATGCCTGTAGTTTTGGCTGATGGAGCTGGAATTGGCGGAGGAATAACTGTAGATGTTGATGAACCAACTCCTGTTTGTCATGAACCTGAAATTTTCATAGACCACACAGCAAGAGGCTGGTATCCAAATGACCAGACAGTTTATACTGCTGACGAATATGGTTGGGAAGATGATGGGGGAAAATATAATTTAAATGGTTATGATAGATTTTTTGTCTCTGAAAGAATGAACTATGTATTTACTGGTGAAACAGTTGATTACTATGTTTATGTTGAAGATGGAGATACAGATGACGATATTGCTTCTGTAAATCTATATGTTGGAACAAACCCAGTTGCTCCTTGTGCTGAAGTAGATTTAACTGATGGGGGAGTTTCTTTTGATGCTACTGCTTTTGGAGATAGTTATAGTGGTGCAGATGGAAACACTTACATTTGTAGATTAATTGTTGATTCAACATGGACTTCTCCAAATTCAGTTGCAATAAAGGTTGATGATGATGAAGAATGTGATAGTGGAAATACTACCCTAATTACAACTGGAAATATTGATTGGTTAAATTTCAATCCAGGACTTGGTGTTTCGCTTGACGAGACAACAATCAGCTTCGGAAAAGTTATTCCAGGTGAAGTTGCAACTTCAAATGCAATTAAACTTAAGAATAGCGCTGAAGCAGATAGCGGAGTGATAATGGATATGTATATTGCATCTGATGATTATTTCACAGATACAAATAATGCAACTTCAATTTGCGGAGCAGGCAATGGAATTAGATATGATAAATTCAGTTACTATGCTACAAAGGGCTCAAGAAATTCTGGAGATAATAACAACAGATATCCTGGATTAGGAGAAAGTGAAGGAGAACTTTGTGAAGCAAATGATGATGAATTTACTACACTTACAAGTTATAGTGGAAGAGATGAAAACGAAGGACATATTGAAGATATGTGCAGAATCTTAAATGACTGGAGAGAAGCATCTCTTTTAACTCAAGGCGCAAGTATGTCTATAACATTTAGATTGGACTTAACTGATGATGATGTAGATGAACCAGAAGAATGTCATGGTAAATTCACAAACGGAAAATTCCACTTTGTAGGAAGAGCTGTTTAAATTAATTTTTTATTTTTTATTTTTTTTCTTTGAATTTTTTATTTTTCAAGTCTTAGTGAAAACTCATTTAATTTTTTTAGACTTGAAAAAATACAGAAATTGCAGTCTCTTTGCAAACCAGCAATTTCTGTCTCACAGAAAAAATAAAAATTTTTTCTGTGCCCAAAAATCCATTGGATTTTTTGGTTTCAGTTTGTCGACGAGAAAATTAAAAACTGAAAATAAACGCGAAAGATTAAAAAGAAAACTGCTAAGTTGTCTTTTCCGCGATATGAAAGGAGGCATAAAAAAATATCGCTTAACCGCAAATAGAGGGAAAACTCTATAAGAAAACCGCAAGGTTGTCTTTATTTTTTATTTCTTTTTTTTGAAAACAAGAGAGGGAGAAATCTTTTGAAATAATTTGGCTCGCTCGCGAAAAAATTTTTTTGGGAAATAAATAATCTTTTAAATCCTGAATTAAAGTAAGTCACGATTTACAAAAAACTTTGCTCTCATTTTCAAAACCAATAATCAAGAGTAAAGATTCTTTTCAGATTAATAATTTTTCTGCGGAAAAATTAAGCAAAACCAATTTTGAAGCAAAATAAATTGCACGAAGTGCGTATTTTTTCTTTCTTTTAATTTCTCGACGAGAGATTTATTTTTAAATTTGCCCCCGATATCAAAAAACCAAAAAATTTAAAACAAAAAGTATTTAAATAACATTATATAAGATTATTTAATGGTAATAAAAACATTTAATTTAGAAGAAAGTATTTATAATCAATTCGCAGAATTTTGCAGAGAACATGGTTTAAGCATGAGCAAACAAATAAATATTTTTATTAAATCTCAAATAGAAATTGTTCCTAAAATACGCGCAGAATATCTCAATAAACTGGAATCTATAAGAAAGGGGAGATTTGTTAAAGTGGGAAGTATAGAAAATTTTAAGAAGAAGTATTCATAAATTAAGTTATGGTTTATGGGATTTTAATTTCAGAACATTTAGACAGAATTTTTTCTAAATTATCAAAAAAAGATAAACTTCAATTTGAAATATTAACAAGAAAAATAAATGAAATAATTGAAAACCCAAAAATAGGAAAACCTTTGACTGCAAATATGTCTGGACAATGGAGAGTTCATATTAGAAATTTTGTATTGACCTACGAAATTCTTGAAAATGAGAGAATAATTCGTCTTCTTGATTATGCTCATCATGACGAAATATATAAATGAAATTTCACGACGAGAAAATATCTTGCAGAACCCAAAAACCCCGAGTTAAAATTTAGTTTTACATTAATTGTTTCTTGAAAATTTAATCTTATTTCACTTCAATATATTCTTTCTGTCTCATAAATTTATTTAAAGAAATGCGTTCTAAAATTAAAATGAAAAAGAGATTAATCGTAGCAGTTTTATTTTTAATAATTATTCTCGGAATTTTAAGAGCGGAAAGTTTTGGTTTGGGCGGAGGAATTGGGGTTAATATTTGCGTAGGAGAAACCTGTCCAGAAAACTCTCAAAATAATTCTCAAGAACAAAATTCAGAAGAAACAACTTTTACAAACTTAGAAAATAGAAATTCAGATAATAAAAATTATGAAATTCTGCAAACCAAATTTTTCAATCAAGAACCAATTCAATTGCAAGAAATAAAATTAGCCCCTGTTGAAACAAAAACTCCAAAATTAAATTTGATTTTAAGTTTTAGTTTTGTTTTTATGATTTTTTTATCTGTATACTTAATCAGGTTTGTAGTATAGTAAATGATAAATGTTTTACATTTCCTAAATAGTCAAGACATAGAATCTCAATTTGAAATGTCATTGACTATAATAGAGGATATTGCAAAATAGTTTTTCCAAGATAATAATCCTTATAAATAAATCACTACCGAGAATAATATGAAAAAAAGAGAAATCTTCATAAGTTTGATTTTGATTGTATTTTTTAGTTCGTTGATTTCGTCGTCGCTGACAGCGTCAATTGACAAGCCAAGAATGGTTTTATATAAAAATATTTCAGAAGGAAAAATTTTGGAATTTGAAAACAGCGTGATTGCAAACAACGAAAATGATTATGATGTAAATGTGTTAGTTACTCCCACAGGAAATTGGACAGACCGAGTAACAATTAGACAAAAAGAATTTGTCTTAAAAGAAGGCGAGACAAAAGAAATTTTTTACAATATTAAAATCGACAAAGAAGGATATTACAGCGGAGATGTTTTAGTGACTTTCAAGGACCCAACCACAAACGCAGACATTTCTGTTGCTCAGGACTTAGTTGTAATTGTAAATCCTGTTGAAAAAAAATCAGAAAATGTTTTTCTCCCAATCCTCTTAGGAATTGTCGGAGTTTTAATTATAATCTCAATATTAATAATGCTTAGAAAAAAATGAAAAAAATAAATATTTTTTACCTTTTAAAATTCAAAGGCAAGGAAGAATTATTAAAATGAAAAACAAAATATTCGTCATCATAATAGGAATAATCTTATTCGCAAATTTGGTCTTAGCAGAAGATGTTGCTTATGTTGTTCATTATAGCTATCAACTAAAACCAGAAGTTGTCAGTGCAATTCAAGAAGCAGGATTTTCTTACAAAATAATTTATGATGCAAATCTCACAACAATGAATCTCTCGCAATATAAAATTTTAGTTCTCAACGACGAGGATTTCCCACATTGGAATTTAATTCCAGTAAATAATCAGCCCGCATTAATTCTTGACGGAAATAATTTAGACGAATGGGGCTGGACTCTTGCTATTTCAAAATCACGACAAAATGTTCCATTCCATGTGGCAATAGATTTAACTCATTCAATCACAAGTTGGTTGACAGGCAACGATGTTCAGATTTACAGAACAAAAGACGCAGATGTTTATTATTTAGCGAGTTATAATAAATACAACGGAATTCACACTCTTGCGTCTAAATTAGGAGACGGCGATGTTGTTATCGGAGTTGCTGAAGCAGGGACAACTTTAACAAAAGCAGGTTATCCTTCGACAAATGTAAATGCAGACACGGTTTTTTTTGGAATTGCCGACGCTGATCAATGGACAAATGAAAGCAAAGAATTGTTTAAAAAATCTTTAAAATGGCTTTCAGGAGAAAGTTCTTTTGAAGTAGAATTAAAAAAAGGACAAAATTTAATCTCGCTTCCAATAATTCCAAATTCAAATTTTGTCGCAGACATTTTTGCAAATCCAAATATAATTTCTGTAAAAAAATATGAATTAACTTTTTCAACAACAAATCAAATTTTCAACAACAAAGGTTATTTTGTAGAATCAAACGCAAACTTAACTCAAACAATCAACGGAAAAAGATTCACGCAAACACAAACAATAAATCTTATTCAGGGAATGAATCTCGTCGGAATAAGTTCAACAAAAAATATTTTATTGAGTTCTCTTCCTTCACAAGTAATTGAGGTTTCAAAAAGAAACAGCGACGGAAGTTATCAAGTTGCGACAAAATATTTTGGAACATGGTTCAACACATTTGAATTAGAGCCAGGAAAAGGATATTGGTTTAAATTAAACAGCGACGCGAGTTGGAGTTACTCGCCCTAAAATGAAAAAAATATTTCATATTTTTTGCCTTTTAAAATTCCAAAAAAATAAAAACGGAATTATTAAAATGAAAAGAGTTATAATAATCATGATACTATTAATGAGCCAAATCGTCAGCGCAGGAACAATGAAAATTTATCCAACAGATGACGCATATGTTGAAAAAGAAAATCCAAATTCAAATTACGGGTCTGAAACAACTTTGAGAGTCGGACACGAATTAAGTCATGGAACAGACAGAAGCTATTTAAAATTTGATTTATCGTCGTTAAATGGAAAAACAATTACTTCTGCAAAACTTTCAATTTTTGCAATGCCTGAACAAGGAGAAATCGCAAAATTAAATTTTGTTTCAAATAATAATTGGAATGAAGAATCAATAAATTGGAACAACAAACCAAGCGAAACAAATTTAGTTGAATCAAAAATAATCACAAGTTCTGGAAGATATGAGTTTAATATTTTATTTTATGTTCAAACTTCGCAAGTTTCATTTGTTTTAATTGAAGATGGAGAAAATGACTTGATAATGTTTGCATCAAAAGAGTACAATCCAGATAATATAAACTCGCCGTATCTTGAAGTTGTTTACGACGGGGCAAGCATCTGTGCAACTAACGCAGACAGCGACGGAGATGGAAAAATAAATATGTCTGAATTATTAAATTATATAAGCGGTTGGAAATCTGGAAGTGTCTCAATGTCAAACCTACTAAATGCAATTGGCTTTTGGAAAGCAGGAGCGGGGTGTTAATGATAAATAAAAAAATAATTTTGTCAATTGTCTTATGTTTTGTTTTACTAAATTTAGCAAGTGCTTCAAGTGTCACAAGAAGTTTTTCAAAAACAACTTTAACTCCTGGAGAAAGTTTTTCTGTAACATTAAATGTTGCTGTGAGTGGAGGAGACACATTCTATGCAATTGATGAAATTTTGCCGTCGACATTATGGACAATAAATAATAATGGGGGGGGAGATACGACCCAAACAGGACACTTAAAATGGATAGTAATCAGCGGAGCAACTTCAACTTCCTACACTTATACATTAACTGCTCTAACTACTTCAGGGGTTTACACATTTTCAGGAACTTATGGATTTGAAAGTTTGGGTTCATCAACTCCTGCAATATCAGGAGCAAATCAAATTACAATTTCTAGCTCTTCTTCCCCAACAATTTTAATAAATGAATTTGAATCAAATCCTGCTGGAACCGACTCAGGTAACGAATGGGTTGAACTTTATAATCCAAATAGTTTTGCGGTTAATTTAACAAATTGGAAATTATACGACGGATTAACTTCTCCGAGTTTAATTAAAAATTTATCTACCACAATAAATGCAAATTCTTATTATGTCTATGAATTAACTGCAACAAAATTAAATAATGCCGATGAATTTGTGACATTAAAAGATTCTTCTGATAATCTTATTGACGAAACTTCAACTCTTGCAGAAAGTACTGCGACTTCAAAAACTTGGCAAAGAATTCCAAACGGGGTTGATACAAACACCGACGGGGATTGGCAATTTTTGGAAAATACAAAAGGTTATGCAAACGGAAATGTTTCTCAACCTCCAACTCAAAGTGATGCAACAGATGACTTAATGGTAAATTATGTTCGCGGAAAAATAAATATTGGAACAGAAGTCGCGCCAGCAGGAACAACTTTCACAATTGAAATCCTCGACGGAACAAACAAGGGCTACAAATATTCAGGAATTGTTGATGATTCAAAAATATTTTCTTCATTAAGAGGAAACGGATATTTTGATACATCAGACCAGATTGGATTTAACACTGGAGCAAAATTCAGAGTTAATGTAACTTCAGAAAAAAAATGTTCTGCAAATGGAACTTTCCAAAATGGAGGCAACGGAAATTTTAACACATTGGAAAATTTATTAATTGTAAACTGCGAAAAAAATGTCGCACCAGTTTTAAGTTTTATCGGAGACAAAACAATTAATGAAGGTGAAAATTTAACAATACAATTAACTGCAACAGACACGAACCACGACGCATTAAGATATTACACAAACGCAAATTTCGGAAGTTTAAATTCAACAACTGGATTATTCAAGTGGAATATTAATTATGTTTCTTCAGGGGATTATAATTTTGTTTTTAATGTTACAGATGGAGAATTTTGGGATGAAGAAATCGCAAACATAAAAGTCGTAAATAAACCAGTCGCGCCAGTAATAAATTCATTTTCACCAACAGGAAAAATCTTGACAACAGAGGACTCAGATATAACCTTTAGTGTAAACTGGACAGACCCAGATGCTCAAGGAACAATCACAACAAAGTGGTTTGTCGACGGAGTTTTGGTTGTAAGCGACACAAATTCGTATACAAATAATGGAAACGGAAACAACGGAACATTTAATGTAATGTTTATTATTGAAGACGACGTGTTACATAATTCAAAAAACTGGACTCTTGTAAGAAGTAAATTCCCAATTACAGAAAAATACAACGGAGAAACAACAAATTTTTCAGAATTAGATGAAACAGAATTAGATTGTGTTCAAAATTTAATCTTAGAAAGAATTTTTCACGGAAAAATTGAATTCTTAAATTGCGTAGACATGAATGACATTGTTGATTTAGACAGCTATACAGAAATATTAAACGGATTAATCGGAGTGGATTCAAATTTTTTCCAAGCACTAAAAAATATTCCAGCAAAAGTAACCTTTTACAAGTTAGGATTTAAAAAAACTCCGACAATTTATTATAATGATGATTTCACATTCAACAAAAATAATGTAAACCAAATTTGTCCAGAAAATATTTGCGAAAATATAAGTTACGACGCTGTTTTAGGAAAATTAAGTTTTAATGTTCCAACATTTTCAACTTTTGTCCTAAAGGCGCAACAAAATTGTTCGCAACAAAACGGATTTATTTGTTCATCAAAAGAGACCTGCAAAGGAGTAAATCTTTTAGCAGAAGATTGTGATTTGTGCTGTTCAATAAAATGCATTCCTGGGTTCAAAGATATAAAGACATGTGAACAACCTGACTCAACAATCGCATTAGATATTGAAAATCCCGACGACGAAGACGACTTTGAAGTTGGCGAGACAATAAAAGGAGAAGTAAATATTGAAAACAATTTTGATGAGAAAAAAGAATTTAAATTAAAAGTCGTGCTTTATGATTTAAGCGATGACAAAGAAATTGAAACTTTCAAACAAGATGTAAAATTAAAGTCATCAAAAGATGAGACAATTGAATTTGAAATTCAGACGCCAGAGGATTTGGACGAAGAAAATGATTATTACATTTATGTAAAAGCAGAAGATGAAGACAATGAAACAATTTGCAACGAAGAATATATTAAAATTAATTTTGAAATTCCAGAAGAAAAAGTTGTTATCAGCGACGTGAAAATCACTCCGACCTCTGTTTATGAGGGCTATGAAATCGCAGTAGAAACCACCTTGGAAAATATTGGAGAAGATGATGTTCAGGGAAAAATAAAAATAGAGATTATTGGTTTGAATATTTCTACACAAAGCGAAACATTTGAAATAGAAGGCAAAGACAGCGACGACGACAAAATCGCAAAAAGATTATATTTAAAAATTCCTGAAGATACAAAAAAAGGAATTTACAATTTGAGAGTTTCATCTTTATTTGCAGAAGGGGACTTTATTGACGAGCAAATAGAAATTTTAGAAAATATTCCAAGCTCTCCAGAAAATAGAAACTTAATTATTTTAGGAGAGAAAAATTTAATTACAGAAGAACAACTGCAAAACCAGGCAATAAAATTAACTGGAAAAACAACAAGCAAAATTGACACTATTTTATCAACAGGAAAAATAATCAAACAAGACAATGTTGAAATAAATGTAGAATTAAAAAATGGAAAGAAAAATATTTTCAAAAATTTAACCGGACTTGGAGATCTGTATGTAAAAATAACTAAAGGAAATATTTTTGCAGGAGAAGGTGAAAATGGAGTTGAGAAATCCAATGCGATTTATTATTTAATCGCAGGAATATTTATCGTCGGTATTTTAATTATCGGGGTCTTGATTTTGAAGAGAAGATAAAAATCATTTATCAAATTTTATAGTTTAGATACAAAAATTTTCAAAACATTAATAAAACCTTTTCTCTTAAATAAATTATGAAAAAAAGAGGACAAGCATATTTGCTATCTGCGATAATTATAATTTCAATCATCTCAGGTTTTTTTGCTGTTAGAAATTATTCTGATAATTCAGAAAATGTAAAAATTTACAGCTTAAAAGAAGAACTGGGAATTGAAAGCGAAGAGGTTTTGGATTACGGAATTTACAACAGAAAAAATATAGAAACCTTGCTTGAAAATTTCACGCGACTTTATTCTGCTTATGCAGGAACTGAAAAAGAAATTTATTTTATTTTTGGAAATACCGACGGAGTTTACATTGCGAGTTACAGGGATTTAGAAACAGGAACTGTTTCTGTGACAATTCCAGAGACATCGTTCACTTTAATAATTAGCGAAAAGGGCTATCAAAAAGAAAGAATCAGCGCGTCTGCTTCAGGAGAAATTGAAGTAAAAATAAAAGACACCTCTTATAATTTTAAATTAAACCCAGGAGAAAATTTTTATTTTATAATCGCTCAGGAAATTAAAGGAAATCAATATGTTGTTAAAAAATAAAAATTTTAAATCAAAGAACCGCAGAAATTTTTTAAGTCCTAAAAAAAATCCACGACATTTATGTTGTAGTTTAGTTACGCGCGTATTTTTTTGGGAACAAGAGAAAATTTCACGACGAATTTTCTCTGCACAAAAATTAAAAACAGAAAACAAAATTTTTGTGTCAAAAAACCAAAACAAACCCCATACTTTAGTGGGGGGTAAAAACCCACAAGGTTTTTTGATAAATAAAAAAGGATTGAGCGAAATCGTGGGTTATGTTCTTTTAATTTTATTTGTAATAATAATCAGCGTCGGTGTTTACTTGTGGTTGAAGTCATATGTTCCAGAAGAGGAATTAAAATGTCCTGAAGAGACCTCCATATTAATTAAAGAATTATCTTGCGTAAATTTACCAATTCCAGATAGAGAGACCGTAAAAGAAATTAAAATTATTTTAAAAAATAGCGGAAAGTTTAACATTGATGGATATTTTATAAGAGTAACAGAAAGCGAAGAGCAAAAAATAGGAACAAAAGATTTATCAAATTATTTTAATAAAGTTTTAAGCGAACTCGCTGGAGTTGGAAATTCTGCGACACAACACGGAGGCTCGCTAAGATTTTACAACGCATTAGAATCTAACGACGAGAAAACCGCAATTTTTCAAGTTCCTTATTCTTTTGCAAATCCTTATTCAATTGAAATAATTCCATTTAGATTTCAAGAATTCAAAAACAAAAACAGATTTGTGACTTGCGGTGAAGCAAAAGTTTTGCAGAAATTGGAATGCAGTTAAGACAAAAAAGTTTCAAGACAATTTATAATTGTTACTCAAAAGGTTATACTTCACTAAGTAAAGATTTATAAACTTGAATTTATTAAAATTAAAATGGGGGAAATAATTCTAAAACTTCGCGGATATAAATGCGAAAGATGTTCTCATAAATGGTTGCCGAGAAATTCTAAGAAACCAATAATTTGTCCAAAATGTAAATCTCCTTATTGGAACAAACAAAAAAGAAAATGAAAACTACTCATAAAATAATTCATGGAAATTCCTTAGAAGTATTAAAAAAAATTCCTGATAACTCGATTAATTTAATATTCGCTGATCCGCCATATAACATGTCAAAGAAAAATGGCTTGGGCTGGAAATACAGCAAGCATGTTACAATGCAACAAGAATGGGATATGTTTTCAAAAGATGATTTTTTTAAGTTTAATCGAGAATGGGTCGCGGAATGTTTTAGAATTTTAAAGCATGGCGGAAGTTTATGGATTTCTGGAAGTTTTCATAATATCTATCAAATAGGATTTATTATTCAAGAATTTCATCCAGAAATCAAGATAAATAATAGTATTGTATGGTTTAAACCAAATGCTCAACCGAATATAAGTTGCAGAATGTTTACAGAAAGCACAGAACATTTAATTTGGGCTACAAAAAACGGCGACGGATCAAAATGGAAATTTAATTATCCATTTACAAAAGAGCATATTTTTGATTCAATAAACCCAAAGGGAAAACAATGCAGGAATGTTTGGGTTATTCCTCTAACTCCTAAAAAAGAAAAATGGGCAGGAGAACATCCAACACAAAAACCCTTTGAATTATTGAGAAGAATTATTTTATCCTGTTCTGACGAGGGGAATTTAATTTTGGATCCTTTTGCCGGAAGCGGAACAACTTCTGCAGTAGCAAAATATTATGGAAGAAATTCTATTGGAATTGAAATAAGCAAAGAGTATATTGAGATAATAAAAAAAAGATTGCAAAAAGGACAGAAAACTCTTTCAGGAGATGACGCAGAAATAATATTTGAAAGATAAATTAATCCAAATACCAAAGAGGTTTAAGATTATCGTCGTATTTCTTATCTTTTTTATTCTCTAATGAAACATATTTTGCTTTTGGGGGCTGTCCTTTAGCAACACTCATACAAAGATTATCAATTTCTTTTGGGCTATCAATAAATTCTCTAACCCATCCATGCAAAAATAAAGTAGCTGGTTCAAATTTACTCTCGCGAGCATATCCATATTCTTGTTCTATAACAAATAATTGAAATAAAATTCCAGTTATAATAAGAGGATTCAAAAAATGTTCAAATTTTTCTTTTTCTAATTCTTGCAATTCTTTCTCTGGATCTTTCCCATAAAAAATATTATCAAATGATAAAAGCAAATTTTTCTTTAATTCTGGTCTGCTCCTTATTCGTAAATTTAAATCAATCATAACTCTAAGATGATTTGGTCTAAACCTTCTTTCGCCATCTTTTAACCAAACCTGAAAATTTTTATTTAAATCATAATCTTTAAATCTTTTAGAAAGTTTTGAATGACGATAAATATAAATCTCTAAATTCTCCTTTTTGAAAATAATCTTTTCTTTATCAAACTCCAAATCTTTTACAATCTGAAATGCTTTTTCCTTAATCATAATTCTATTAACAACTTTGATTTTTTAAATTGGATCTTTTTTCAAATGCGATGAGATAATTCTAGCTGTTGAAAAATAATCACCAAATCCTTAAATTAATTTCTCCAGAAACCAAAGAAACAGAATTATTAATATACTGAACTGAAATTTTTTTAGAATAAATATTTGTCAGGGCAGTTGTGTTTTTTGTGGCGATTACATTTCCATTGTCGTCGTAAAAATCAAATTCAAATTCAGCATCTTCCGGAATTTCCAAACTTGTTTTTAAATTTTCATAATCTCTTTCATAAAATTCAAACAATAAATTTATTTTTTTCTCAAAAGAATAATTTTCAATTTTTACAGAATTGATTTCAAAATTGTCATCAATGGATTCGCAACTTCCAAGAAATTTTGTCTTGTCTTCAAAACTATCTGAAGAAAAAATTTTCAAAAATCTTTTGTTTTCATTTTTTATTTTAAAGACCGTTGAGCTTTGATAATCCAAAATTTTTTCATTGGATTTAACAACAAAACCTTTTTTCAACCTGCTAATTAATTCAGAGTCACTTATTGAAACACATTCAGAATTAAATTCAAATTCAGGAGAAACAGAAATCGTGAGAGTTATTATTTCAGATGAAATATTTTTTAAAAGATTTTCTGCAATTTTTTCAAGAATTAATGGTTTGTCTTTAACTTTTGTCGTCGGAATAAGAACAGAATAAATAAAAATTAAAAAAGTCACAAAAACCACAAACGAAAGAACAAAACCGACATGCGAACCATTTTTTTTCATAACTAACTAAAGAAAAGAGGTTTTATATTTTTAACTTTGTATTAGTTTAGAAAATTGGGAAATATTTTTAATCATATAATGACAACAAAAGGAAAAGTTTAAAAATGCAAAAATTCTGAATTTATTATGATAGAACATAAGGATAGATATAAAAAAGACAAGACCTTTCTGGTTGTTTTGCAGATCAGCAAGTAACTCCTGATATAAAACAAATAACTTCAAGAGATCAATTAATTGTTGGAGAGGAATACCTTAGAATGTATCAAAAACGCGATTGCCATTCTGTAAGGGAGGCTTCTTTTACATTGTTAGAAATCATGGATAAACAAATCAATTCGGAGATAAGAGTTAAATACCCTTCAGGAATAGTTGACACATTATTTCTATGTCTTTTTGGAATAGCCCCTTCTGAAAATGGTAAATGGGACGCCGAGTATTATTTAATGCCCGCTGAATAATAATATTATCAATTTCAAGAAGTTTTATAAATTCCTTCTTACTAAATATTTCATGAATCTAAAAAAAAGAAAAATAAAAAAAGCGGTCTCTCCGATTGTCGCAACAGTTCTTTTAATAAGCATTGTTCTTGTTTTGGGAATGATTGTATTTTTGTGGATGAGAGGAATTACAAAAGAAGCAATAACAAAATTCGGAAACGAAAATATTGAACTCGCTTGCGAAAAGATAAATTTTGAAGCAGGTTATTCTTATTCTGGTTTAGATATTTCCAACACAGGAACAGTTCCTATTTTAAAATTCAAAATAAAAATTTTCAGCGACGAGAGTTACACAACAGAAGAAATAAACGAACCGCTTCCAGCAGGAAAAGTAAACTCAGTCAGCGACGCATCTCTTCCGTCTTCAATTTCTTCAGCAGAAAAAATTATTTTAATTCCTGTCTTGCTTGGAAATTCAAATAAAGGTCAGGCGTCTTATGTTTGCGACGAGAAATACGGAGAAGAAATTACAATATGAAAAAACAATTTCAAAATCTCAGCTGTGCCTTCGCACAGATCGCCATTAAAGATTTTGAATACAAAAAACAAAACGTTTTTTGTCTTTCCCAAATCACCGAAGGAAAAAGATTTGGTAAACATACAGAAAATTTTAGAAAAAATTTTCTGTCTCTTAAAATCCTCGTTTTACTCGGAGGTTCAAGATGAAAAAAGCTGTCTCAACAATAATCGCAACAGTTCTTTTAATCGCACTTGTTTTAGCAATAACCTCCATTGTTTGGGTTGTGGCAAGAAACATTGTGGAAAAAAATTTGGACGAAGCAGAATCTTGTCTAGAGGTCTTTAACAAAGTTGAATTAAATCAATTATACACTTGCTACACTGAAATTGATTCAGCGACGACGCAGACAAAATTTTCTGTAAAAGTCGGAGAAATAAATTTAGATAAAATAATTCTCTCTGTTTCTGGAGAGGGAAATGTGAAAACAATAGAATTAAATTATATAGATAATGCAAACCTTGAAGCAGTGGGAACTGGCTCAGATACAAAAATACCGACGACAAATTCTGGAAAAACCTACAAAATAAAAACAGATTATTTTAAATTAAAGCCAGACAGAATAGAAATAATTCCATTTGTAAATGGAGATTCTTGCGGAGTTGTGAGTGTAATAAATTCTATTGAAAGTTGTGAATAAAATAAAACCAATACAAAAAGTTTATGCAATATCCCCAAACAAACAAGTTTAAACTGGTTTGCTAATCGTAAACAACCCTCCACTAAAGTGGCAGACATTTGCGTGATTGTTTTCTAAAATTTTTTCAATTTGTTGAACACCGACGAGAAAATCATAATAATCAGGATTAAAAGTTTCTTTTTGCATTAATTTTTTCTGAGAAAAAATCCTGATAAGTGTCGGATTTTGGGTAAATTAAATCCTATGCCTTCGGAACCAAATTTACTCGCGACAAAGTCGCGTGTATTATTTAATTTAACTGCTTTGCAAGATTTATAATTCAAAGATCTCTCGTCATAAAAATAATTTTATTCCCTTTCTTCAGAACTTTCTGAAAAAGATTCTGTCTCGTCTTTTTCTTCTTCAGGATTTGCAAGTTCCATTATCTCGCCTTCTTTTGCGATTTCTTCTTCCTCGCTTGCTTCTTTTTTTTCAATTTCGTCGTCGTCAATTTTTTGTTCTTTTGTTCTTCTTAATTTTTCTTCTTTCTTTTTTGGAAAAGGTCTGTGAACAGAAATTGGAAGAACATTTGAATTTAATTCTGTTTCTGCGATTTTCAGAGCGTCGTAGTGAATTTTTTCTAAGTCCTCTTGATTTATTTTTATAAGTAAGGGGGCGTTCATTGCAATTTGCAAAGCTCTTGCACCAAGTATTCTTGCTTTTTCGTATTTTGTAAATTGATTTGCATCTATCATTTTATATTTTGATTTTTTTAATTTAAAAACTTATTTATAGTCAAGGGCATAGATTTTGTTTAATTTATTATGTCATTTACTATAATTTTTCTAATTTTTTACTAATGCCTTTCCAGACCTTTTCAACCATGTCTAAAATTTTTTCCATTTCTTCAACTTTAATGCTTTGCTCGTTGCTTTTTTGCATTGAACTAATTATTCCGTCTGCGCTTCCGATTGCAATTCTTGTATCGCTTATATTTTCTTCTTCTGTTGTTGGATCAACAATTATACTATCTCCTATTTTATGGAAAGAAATTGAAAGCGGAATTTTTTTTGCTAGCGGAAGTTTTTGTTTTGATTCTTTTTCATAATCAATTTTTCCTGTTTCTTCGTCGTAAAATGGAATTTTTGCATTTTTCAAAGCAGCGATTGCGCCAATGCACGCAGCGTCAATTAAATTTCCGTCGTCGTTGATTGAGTAAACATCTATGAAAATTGTCCAGACCTTTTCTCCTTCTTTAATGCAAAGTTTTTCTAATTCAATTACTTTACTTTCTCTGATTGCTCTGTCTGTAATTCTTCCTATTTCAATTGAATCAAATTTCGGAGGGCCGAGTTCATATTTTGGAGAACTCAATGGAAGAAGTTCAACACTTACCATTAAATTTCCTTTGTCTTGAGAATCAGGATATGGCTCGCCGACATTCATCTTAACACCGACGAGAACTTCTGTTTTTCCGATTTTAACTCTTGCGCTTCCTTCTGCGTTTTCTGAAATTCCTGTCTCAATTGAAATTTCTCTAAACTCTATTAGCTCTCTTTTGTCAAATCTTTTTCCTTGTTCTAAATATTTTTTTATTCTGTCTGCTGTAAGTTTTGGGGTAATTTGTTCAGTCATTTAAAAACAACCTCGAGGTTTTTTTTATGAATTTCCCTTTTTTGTTCAGGTGAGCGATATTTTTCTATGCCTCCGACGATATCGCATAAATTCAATTTTATTTTAAGTTCATTTTTCATTTTACGCTGTCACCTCTTGTCTTGGTTGCATTGCTTGATTCCATTGGGCAACAAGTTGTTGATATCTTCTTCCAAAAAAAATTTCTTCATATCTTTCAGCAAATCTCCAATCTTTTACAGAAACATTTTGACCTAAAATAGTTGCAAAGGTTGGTTTTATTCTTATCACTTCTAGAGAACTTTGCAAAAATAGGTTTTTGAAATTTAATTTTGATTTATGCAAAAAATAATCAACTTTGTCGTCGGGAATTTTCCATAAAGTTTGCAAAAATATTTTTGCGACAGAAAAATGTGAATTATTCAAACTTCTCTCTACATACGTCTCGGTTGGAGTAGTTATAAAAACAAAATAATCGGGATTTTCCATTTTTTCTAAATATACAATTGGTCTTGTTTCAGTTCCAACTTGCAAAACTTCCGGTCTTCCAATTTCTAATCTTTTTTGTTTATCCATTTTCTTCTCCTAATTTTATTGAGTCCTTTAAAACTTTTTTTTGAATTTCGTAAATTTCTTTTGTCTTTTTTTGTCCAAGGTGAATTGCTTCTTTTAATTCTTTGACACTGATGTGGCCATCGAGCTGGATGTGAGTTAATTCGCCTGCACTTGTGAAAGACATTGCGATATCTGTTGCACCTTCGCCTTCTTCCCAGTCCTCTTCAAATTTGCTGACATCTACAACTAATTGTTTATCTAATTTTCCGATTGAAACACTTGAGACCAAATCTTTCATTGGAATTCCTGCGTGAGCCAACGCAAGCGAAGCAGCGTTTATTCCAGCACAACGAGTTGAGGCATTTGCTTGCATAATATCAATGTGAACATCAACAACTTTTCCTGGAAATTTATCTAAATTTACAACAGGGTCAAGAGCCCAGCCACTTATGTTGCTGATTTCCATGCTTCTTCTGCTTGGTCCAGGTTTTATTCTGTCGTGAACAGAGAAACTCATCATGTTGTAAGTAACTCGTAAAGTCCCTTTTTCTGGATTTTGAGAATGTTGCGGGTGCATTTCCTTTGGGCCGTAGACAGCTGCAATTGCTTTTGTTCCCCCAAATTCAAAAACTGCACTTCCGTTGGCGTTTGGCACAACTCCAACTTTTGCAATTATTTTTCTAAATTCGTCTGGCTTTCTTCCGTCTGCTCGTTTAAATTCTTTTGTCATTTTATGCTGTTTCTCCCCTCATATACATTGTATAATTTAACTTCTATTGCATTTAAATCTGGGTTTTCTCTTAATTGTCTTTCAGATTCTCTGGCATAAGTTCTAAATGGTTTTGCATTCGCGCAAGTTTGCATTAACCCTCTAACACTAATTGCTACAGCAATTCTACTTTCTCCTGAATATAAGGAATATTGAACTCCTTCTCTTGTTCTTCTTGTTATTAATCTTTGATTAAATTCTTTTGTCATTTTATGCTGTTGCCTCCAATTCATAAACTGAAACTGTAAGATTATTTTTTCTTCTTAATCTTTCTGCATCTTGTTCTGAAAGTTTTCCATTAAAATCTCCTAAATCAAAAATGTCAAATTTTCCTCCAGAATACCTTATCGCAGTAAGTCCTCTTGATTCCAAATAATCAAAAATTTGTCTAGTTAATTTTCCGGCGACAAATGTTCTTCCCAATCTTTCTTTCATTTTTCTCCTCCATTTTTTGCAAACCAATTTTCAACTTCTTCTGTTAAACCTGAAACAAAAGATTTTTCGCAAATAAAATTTATTGCGTTTTTTGATAAAATTTCTTCTTCAATTTTTTTACCTTGAATCCAAATAAATCCGTTTTGTCCGACTGTGATTTCGCATTTTGTTTTTTCTTTAATTAAATTTATCATGCTTCCTTCTTTGCCGATAATTCGCGGGACTTTGTGCGGATTAACTTTTATAATTAGACCCTCATCTATTTTTCCCAGACCTCTTGAATTTATGCTTAAGTCAATTCCTCTTCCGCCAATGTTCCAGATTTTCGCGACAACCATATCTCCGATGTCCATTAATTTTTCAAGTTCGTTTTTATTTATGAATCTTGGAACTTCTGCCAGAGGCAAAAAAGAATTTTCAGATGTGTCAATGTCTATGCACCAACCGTTAAAAGTCACATTTGTAACTCTGCCGATTACAACATTTCCACGACGAGGAATATAGACCCCTGATAAGGGAATTACTTTTACAAGCCGGTCTTGCTCTTCTGCTAAACCGAATTTTAGAGCAATAATATTATTTCCTTGTTTTTCTGTTCCGTCTCCTGGCAAAAAATCATTTCCTTCTTTGATAATTTCTCCAGGTATTACAACTTTTCTTTCTGTCATTTTTCTTATTTTGTTTAATCAATAAGAGAATAGTGCATTTCCTTTTCTCTACAAAAATATTTTGATTTGGCGGTTTTTAAATGTTTTGTTTAAAAATTTTTTCTGTCTTATCCCTTAATATTTCCTATCGATATATTTTTTTAATTTAGACATAACTCTCCGAGCAATCGGAGGGGTATATTTTTCTTGAAATTTTTTAGGGGTAAATTATTTTAAAAAATCCTGTTCGGAGATACTGTTATTAAGTATTCCGAACAAACCAGTTTAAACGGGTTTATTAATTATAAAATTTAAATCAAGGTTCTTGAAAAAATTAAATTTTGGTTATAACTTTTTTAAAAATTAAATTGTAAATCCAAAAATAATAAAAAGATTTTAGCTCGTGCTAAATTTATTCAAAAAATAAAATAAATAAAAATTAACCAACTTCCCGATTAGAAAATTTTTCTTCAACTAATTTTAAATATTTTTTGAAACAAATTTCAGGATGCAAAATTCTGTGGACTTCCCAATTACCGACGAGGATTAACGAAGTCAGAAAATAAAAATCTCTTATAATAAATTCGTTGCTTTTGCTTTTCCGCTGTGGCTCGACGACAAATGCATAGAAAAATGGCGAAGATGGTTTAATGAAAAAAGATTTCATCGAGGAGTAAAAGCTTATCCAAATGAGATTTAGGTTAAGTTATGAACTTGACTTAACGCTTTTTTATGGTTTCACCAAAGCTCTTTTACTTTACAATATTCACAAAAGAAAACTTATAAACTCAAAAAAACTTTCTAAATTATGTTATACTTAATCGGACTTGGTCTGAATGAAAAAAGCATTTCAAAACAAGGATTGGAAGCGGTTAAAAAATGCAAACAAGTTTATTTGGAAAATTATACTATTGAATTTCCTTATGAAATTAAATTATTAGAGAACTTTCTTGGGAAAAAAATTATTCAAGCAGACAGAGAATTTGTTGAAAGTTTGCAAATCGTCGACGAGGCAAGCAAAAAAGATGTCGCGCTTTTAATTTACGGAAGTCCGCTTTTCGCAACAACGCACATTAGTTTAATTCAAGAAGCAAAGGCCTGTAGAACAAAATATGAAATAATTTACAACGCGAGTATTTTTGACGCGATTTCTCAAACTGGTCTGCAACTTTACAAATTTGGAAAAATTTCTTCAATGCCTGTGTGGCAAAAAGAAAAAAATTTTACTCCAGATAGTTTTATAGAAATTGTAAAAGAAAATCTTTCAATTAACGCTCATAGTTTAATTCTCGTCGATATCGGACTTGATTTTGAAAAAGCGGTTGAACAATTTGAACTTTCTGCAGAAAAACAAAAATTAAAATTAGGAAATATTTTGGTTTGTTCACGACTCGGAACAGAAAATCCAAAAATTGTTTATGCCCCCCTTGAAATTTTAAGAAAAGTCAGAATAAAAAACCCGTTCTGTTTTATTGTTTCAGCAAAACTTCATTTTTTGGAAAAAGAAATGTTGGAAGGATTTTAAATACACAATTTTTAAAAACTTCTTTTTTATAATCTCTTATTTGATTCTTCTGACGACACTGAAAAAATAATTCTTGCAAATTCTTCTGAATGTACAGAAAGTTAAATATAAAAACTTAAAAGGACAATTAAAAAAATGACAGACATTGCTGAACAGGAAAATAAGATTTTAGAATTTTGGAAAAAAGATAAAACTTTTGAAAAGTCCTTGAAAAAAACTGAAAAATCAAAGCCATATATTTTTTACGACGGCCCGCCGTTTGCAACAGGGCTTCCGCATTATGGTCACCTTTTAGCGTCGGTGTTGAAAGATATTTTCCCAAGATTTTGGACAATGAATGATCGTTATGTAAAAAGAGTTTGGGGATGGGATTGTCACGGACTTCCGATTGAAAATATTGCTGAAAAAGAATTGAAAATAAATTCAAAAGATGAAATTGAAAAAATAGGAATTGAGAAATTTAATAAATTTTGTCGAGGGAAAGTTTTGACTTATGCAAAAGAATGGGGAAAAATGGTTGAAAAAATTGGGCGATGGGTTGATTTTGGAAATTCTTATAAAACAATGGACAATGAATACATTGAAAGCGTGTGGTGGGCGTTTAAACAACTTTGGGAAAAAGGATTTATTTATGAAGGGAAAAAAGTTTTGATGTTTTGTCCTCGGTGTTCAACGCCTTTAGCAAAATCTGAAATCGCGATGGATAATTCTTACAAAAATGTCAAGGACGAATCTATCACAATAAAATTCAAACTAAAAGACAAATTCAATAACAAAGAAGTTTATGCTTTGGCTTGGACAACAACGCCTTGGACTTTGCCTTCAAATCTTGCGCTGACTGTAAACCCAAAAATGGAATATGCTTATCTTGAAGATCAGTCAGACAAAACAATTTATTTATTTGGAAAAGATTTAATTTCAAAATATTTCAAGGAACAAAAAGAATACAAAATTTTAAAAATTGTCGTCGGAAAAGAGTTGGAAGGAATAAAATATGAACCCTTGTTTCCTTACTATGAAAATAAAAAAGACGCGTTCAGATTTTTGCTTGGAGATTTTGTAACGGCAGAAGATGGAACAGGAATTGTTCACACTGCGCCGTATGGAGAAGAGGACTACGAGGTTTTTAAAAAAAATAATATTTCTATTGTTGAGCCGGTTGATGAGAAAGGGAGATTCAAAAAAGAAGTTGCAGATTTTTCAGGAGAATATATTTTTGATACAAATAAAAAAATAATTGAATTTTTAAAAAAACAAAATAAAATTATTTCTGTGAGAAAAACAGAACACGAATATCCGTTTTGTTGCAGATGCGAGACCCCGCTGATTTATATGCCTCTTCCGTCGTGGTTTGTTGATATTCAAAAAATAAAGAAAAAAATTTTACAGCTAAATAAAAAAATAAATTGGTATCCTGAATTTTTAAAAGACGGCAGATTCAGACACAGTGTTGAAACAGCGCCGGATTGGAATATTTCAAGAAACAGATATTGGGCGTCTGCGATTCCGGTTTGGAAATGTTCATGCGGAAAAATAAAAGTAATCGGGAGCATGGGGGAATTAAAAAAAGAAGGAAAAAATATCAAAGGAAAAATTGATTTGCATAAGGACTATCTTGATAAAATAAAATTAAAATGCGAATGCGGAAAAGAAATGACAAGAGTTCCTGAAGTTTTGGATTGCTGGTTTGAGTCGGGCTCAATGACTTTCGCTCAGTTTCATTATCCTTTTGAGAATAAAGAATTTTTTGAAAAAAATTTTCCTGCGCAATTTGTCGTCGAATATATCGGACAAGTTCGAGCGTGGTTTTATTATATGATTGTTTTGTCTGCAATTTTATTTGATGAAATTCCGTTTGAAAATGTTTTAACAACAGGCACGATCTTATCCGAAGATGGACAAAAAATGTCAAAGTCAAAAGGCAACTTTCCAGATCCAAATATTTTAATAAAAAAATATGGGGTAGATGCTTTGAGATTTTATTTGGTCTCAACAAGCGTGATGAACGCAGATAATTTTAATTTTTCAGAAAAAGGCGTGGAAGAGGTTTATAAAAAAATTTTGTTGTTAATTTACAATGTAAAAAATTTCTACGAGATAAATAAAAAAAATTCAAATAAAAAATATTCCGATTCAAAGGAGGTCACAGATAAATGGATTTTGTCAAGATTGAACGAGTTGATAAAAAATTCTACAGAACATTTTAAAAAATATAATACAATAAAGGTTTGCAATGAGATAAAAGATTTTGTCGACGATCTTTCAACTTGGTATGTGAAAATAAACAGGGATAGAATTGGAGAAGATGAAAACGCAATCAAAACTCTTGAATATGCATTAAATGAATTTTCAAAAATTATCGCTCCGATAATGCCGTTTGTTGCAGAAATAATTTATCAAACAATAAATAATAAAAACGAATCTGTGCATCTTGAAAATTGGCCAAATCACGACGATAAAAAAATTGATGAAAAAATTATTTGCGAAATGAAAATTGTAAGAGAAATTGTTTCAGCAGGACTTCGTGAAAGAGATAAAATTAAAATTGGATTGAAGTGGCCGTTGGCGAACGCTAAAATTTTTGGAAAAAATTTAAAATTAAATAACGAACTGCAAGAGATCATAAAATCGCAATTAAATGTCAAGGAATTATTTTTAAAAGAAAATAAAAATTCTAAAATTATTTCTGTTGATCTTGATGTAAAATTAACATCTGAACTTGAAGCAGAAGGTTATGCTCGCGAGCTTTCAAGGAACATTCAAGAGTTTAGAAAAAATATCGGACTGAATAAAAAAGATTTTGTTAAACTTGGAATTGTCGCAGATAAAGAATTTGCAAACATCGTCGAGAAACACAGAAAATCCATTGAAGAAAAAACAAATTCGTCGTCGATAAAATTTTTTATTGAAAATGTTACAACTAACAAGGAAAGATTTAAAAAGACAATTTCATTTAAAATTAAAGATAAAAAAGGCGTGATTGGACTATTGTGATTAAAAAGGGATTATACGATAACACTCTTGCACAATAACAATCTTTAAAAATAAAACAATACATAAAAAAATATGATAGTAAAAGATGAATTCCTCGGAAGGTTAAGAAAAATATTTGATTTAAACTTATATGAAGTTAAGGTCTGGACTGCCCTGTTGTCGCGAGGCACTTCAACTGCAGGAGAACTTAGCAATATTTCTGATGTTCCGCGTTCAAGAACATACGACATTTTAGAAAGTTTAGAGAAGAAAGGATTTATTATCATGAAACTTGGAAAGCCAATAAAATTTATTGCTCTTAAGCCAGAAGAAGTTGTTGAAAGAGTAAAAAAGAATTTGATTGTCAGCGCGCAGGAAAAATCAAAACGACTTGAACAATTAAAAGGCGAAGAAGTTCTTGAAGAACTCAGTACATTATTTACTCAAGGCGTGAAATTCGTGGAGCCAACAGATTTGTCAGGAAGCATGAGAGGAAGGCAAAATATTTACAACCATCTTGATATGATGATAAGGAACGCAGAAAAAACAGTTACAATTGTCACAACTGCGCAAGGTCTTAACAGAAAAATGGAAGTGCTTATGCCGAGTTTAGAGAAATGCAAGAAAAGAGGAATCAGCGTCAGAATTGCCGCTCCAATAGATAAAAACAATATTAAGATTGCAAGGGACTTTAAAAAAGTTGCAGAAGTTAGAGACATGCAAAATGTCAAGGCAAGATTTTCAATTGTTGATTCTTCGCAATTAATGTTTATGCTTTTGAATGACGAGCAGTTTCATCCAAATTACGACGTCGGTGTTTGGATTAACACAGAATTCTTCGCGCAGGCATTAGAACAATTATTCAATCTTGCTTGGAAAGAAATGAAAGTTGTTAAATAAATATTTATAAATAATATGGATAAAAGATTAAGAAGTGCATTAAAGCAAAATAAAAAAGAAAGATTTTCTGAGGAAGGTTGGAATGATAGGGATAATAGGAAGCACAATTTTAGGAATAATTCTGATGCTTATTCTGAAAAAAATCCTGTTCAAATATTAAAAGGTTCTATTTATAAAATTCTTTCTGATGCAGATGATGCAAGAAGAAAAAGAAACTACCCTGTTACAGCGCATGAACTTGAAGAAGCAGTAGATTATGCAAGACAGGTCGTACAAAATAAGCAAGAAGAAAATTTAGATGAAAGAGAAGTTGCAAAACTTTTTAGTATGATTTATTCAAGAGCAAAAAGATTAGATAAACAAGTTAGTGAAATGAAACAAAGAAGAGACGCAGTGTCAGTTAATGTTACCTTAACAAAACCAATTACTCCTTATGTTGAGAAAGAAATTAGAAGAGCAGGTTATGAAATTCAAGCAGGAGTTCCTGTTGCATCAAGAACTGCTGGAATAACTTCAATTGTTTTAGGAATTTTAAGTTTTGGAATTTTAAGTAATTCAACTTTAACTGGAAATGTCGTCGGCGTCTCTCAAAAAAATATTTCTGGAATAGGAATTATAATTGGGGTTTTACTAGTTATAGCGGGATTTCTTTTTTTACAAAAAAGAATAAAGATAATAAAAAAATAAAATGACAGAAAAAGAACTTAAAAAAATCGGCGAAATAATTCATTATTTTGATAAAATCAGCGTCGCTGTTGTAAAAGTTATTTCTTCTTTTAAGATTGGGGACAAAATTAAAATAAAAGGCGCCACAACTGACTTTGAACAAAAAGTAAAAGAAATGCAGATTGAACATAAGTCAATTGACAAAACCAGCAAAGGACAAAAAATTGGATTAAAAGTAACTGATGTAGTCAGACCAAATGATTCTGTTTATGTTAAATAATTCTTAAAATTTTAATAAAAAATACTTTTCAAAAAATTGAAATTCGCGACGAGAATTGAGTTATGAGTTATTACAAACTATATCTTCTATTATTTTCAATTTTGGTTAATACCCCGTAGCTTGCTACGAAACAAATTGAAATACAGAAAATTTTTTTGTCGTCGGTATTTTCTGGCCTCGGCAAATTAACTGACAAATAAAGAAATTTGGCGAGAGATAGAAAATCACCAAATCCTTTTTGATTTATTCGCGGATTTGGGGAGAACAGAAAACATCGACGGAGAAAATAAATTGGAGATTGTTTTCTGTGTTGCCGGTTGCGTAGAAAAAAATTTTCGCAAGACCCCGCAACTTGCTGTGATTGAGATGCAAAAATTTTAAGCAATTTCTTTATTTTGAAAATAATTTTTTGCAATTAACTTTGCTCAACAATTTTGCCGACGAAAAACATAAGTAAAGATTTTTTGCATTATTTTTTCTTTAAATTATCTTCTTCAACTCTTCCAAATTTTTCGTCTTAAAAATTTCAAGGCGTAATTTTTTCGCGTCTGGCTTTCTTTTTGTAAAATTCACTGCCTGAAATTTTATTTGTTTAAAAGGAAGTTTATATTTTTCAGCGAGTTTTAAATAGTCCTTAAAATCAAAATTTGTTTTCTTTTTTGAAAAAAAATTAAAAACATTCGGATCGCCAATTGCTCTACGACCAATCATCAAATAGTCAAATTTTTTCAAAAGTTTTTTGTAATTTTTTTCATCAACATTTCCAGAATAAATTATTGGAAGTTTTGTTTTCTTTTTTAAAGAGGTCGCGAATTTCAAATCAGGTTTTCCAGAATATCCTTGCTCCTGTGTTCGCGGATGAATTGTAATTGCGTCGCAATATTTTTCTGTGATTTTCAAAATTTCCAAAGTTTGCTGGGACTTTCTCAATTTTATAAAAAAAGGTTTTTTAGTTGAACTGCGAATTGTTTGTAAAATTTTTTCAATTGAATTCAAATCTTGAAGAAAAACTCCGAAGCCATGTTTTTTTGCGGTTTTTGCGGGACAGCCCAAATTAAAATCCCAACCAAAAACTTTTTTGTCATATTCTTTTACAAACTCTTTAATTCCTTTTTCATTTGTGGAAAATAATTGAATGACTAATTTCTCATCAGTAAAAATCTTTTGTTGAGTTAGAGGATGAGTCATTTCAGAAAAAATAATTCCCGCCCCTGCTTTTTTGCAAAGAGTTATGAAAGCAATATCATTTATTCCTTCCATTGGTGCAAGAAAAACTTTTGATTTTAAATTAAATTTCATTTTTAACAATCTCTCCAATTAAATAATGTGGAAATAATTTTTTAATTTTAACTTTTACAAATTTTCCTAAAATATTTTCAGATGATTGAACAGCAACAAGTTTGTAATTTTCTGTTCTTGCTAAAAAAGTATTTCCAAAACCTCTTTCATCAACAAAGACCTTTAATTCTTTGCCTAAATAATTTTTTTGAATTTCGTCGCAAATTTCAAGATGAATTTTCATTAGTTCTGTTGCTCTTTGAGTAATTATTTTTTCAGGGATTTTATTTTTTAATTTTGATGCAGAAGTTTGTTTATGAGAAGAAAAATTGCTTCTGTTTAAAATTTCAGGTTTGATTTTTTGAATTAATCCAATTGTTTCTTGAAAATCTTTTTCAGTTTCTTCTGGAAATCCAGAGATAATATCTGTTGAGATTGTAATCTCTGGAATTTTTTCTCTGAATTTCTTAACAATTTTTAAAAAATCTTTTGCATTATACATTCTATTCATTAATTTTAAAATTTTGTCTGAACCCGTCTGAACTGGAATGTGAATGAACTTAAACATTTTTGGATTTTGATAAATTTCAATAATGTCGTCGAGAATTTTCAAAACATTGTTCGGATTCATCATTCCTAAACGAACTTTGAAATTTCCTTTTAATTCTAAAATTTTTTTTAATAATTCTGGAAGAAAATAATTTCCAGTTTCATTTCCATAAGATGCGTTGTCTTGCGAGGTTATCCAGATTTCTTTTGCCCCAGACGATAAATCTTTTTTTATTGATTCAATTATTTCTTTTTCAGGGTAAGAAAAAAGTTTTCCTTTTGCAAATCGCGTGAGACAATAAGAACATTCTCCTAAACATCCTTCTGAAATTTGCGTGATGCGGATTATCTTGCTTTCAGAAATTTTCGGAAGATTTAATTTTACTTCATTTCTCAAAGATAAATATTTTTTTTCATCATAATTATTATTCTCTATGTCTTTAATCAAATTCAGCAAATCTTTAATATGGCTCGTGTCAAGAAGATAAATTTTTTTATCCTTAAAATATTTTTGAAAAATTCTCGGCATGCATCCAGCTAAGATTATTTTTTTATTCTCTACTGATTTTAATCTGCAATTCTTTCGTGACGAAGTGGAGAATCCTAAAGAATTTTTGTTTTGAAAATTCTTTTTATTTTTTTTCAGCAATTCTTGAATTCGTCTTCGGATTTTTGAAATTGTTGATTCTTTTACAACGCAGGAATTAATAATGATCAAATCTGCGTAGTCGGAATTTTCTGTAATGTTCAATCCAGATTGTTTTACCAAACCTTTCATAATCTCTGTTGAATTTTGATTTGCAACGCAACCATAGTTTTCAAAATAAATTTCTTGCATAATTAAATGAATTAATCGTTATTTAAAAAAGTTAAGAAGTAGAAAAAAAATTATCTGATTGCGTGAATAATTGCTAAGACAACGCTTAATAAAGTTGTGATAATCACTATCCATCCAACAGCCATAGCGACAATTATCCCTGCTTGAGTATCCCCGCCTAACCATTGAGGAAGAACTAATGTTCCGATTATCAACGCATTGCCGACAACTAACGAAACAATTACTCCTGTAAGCCATGCAACAAAAGACAAAACTTTTTTTAGTCCACTGCTCTTTTTTGCAACAGGCATTTGATTCTTTGCCATCTTTTTTTTGTGATTCTTGGGAATCACTTTCACCTCCTTATAATTGTAAAAGCAAAATCTTATTTAAATATGTTGCGGTTGGTTTTGTTTTTTGTATAAGACCATGACATATATCTCAGTCAAAACCGAAAATTAGTTCTCGTCTAAATGTGTCTGTTTTAAATAAAAAAATTTATAAAAAATAATTACTCAAAAATTGAATAGAACATCGCGATTAAGCGATGTTTTTCGAACTATCTAAAAAGATTATAAATTTCCTAAAAATATGGGTCGAGGACTTGCAAAGTCCGAGCCGTTTAATGCCTGTTCAACGACCCGAGCGATAGCGAGAATGCAATGTGGCACGACTGAAAGGAGTGAGTTTTTTCTTCGGCGTTAAGAAATTTAAATCTCCAAAATTGGGCGGGGGACGGAAAAAGCTTTTTGCTTCTTTTTCCTAAAAAGAAGAGTTTTGAGATGGGGGCAGTAGTCATTAGTTAGAATTAATTAAAATATCCTTTTTCTGCATCAACAATACATTTTGATTTTGAGTAATCAGCAGGATTTACTCCTTCTTGTATTAAAACAGCGTCTGTTGGGAAATATTTTTCACATATACTTGGGTCTCTCTTATCTATTGCAATTATGCTATAACAGTGATATCTAGATTCATTGTTCTCTATATACCTGCATATTTCAGGATTTCCATTTTCTCTTTCTCCACGAGCAATATTGGAGTAGCACATATCTCTATCAACACCAGGAGTTTCACATATTGAAAGGTCTCCTGTATTCTCTCCAATATACCTAACACAATCCCCTTGTCTTTGTTTGTCGTTTGTTATTTGGTAACAAAGACTTGTATCACTTAAATCTCTTGCAACATTAAGAATACATTTGTTTTTTAGAGAATTTGCTACATCTACATAAGAGTCTTTTATTTGTTTGCATTGAGCAATATCTGAATTATCTAAAGCAACTCTAAAAATGCAAGAATCTTGCATACCTTTAACAAAGATAAAAGAGTTACTTTTTATTTCAATATGCATTGAACAAAATCCAGACGAACCTGTTAATCTTGCCATACTTGAAACAGCAGAACTATAAAACAATAAGGCAAGAATAACGATTAAGATTATTGAAAGAATTTTGTTTGGTTTATTCTCAACATTTTGATTTTTATTTATTACAACCAATATAATACCAATTACTAAGGATAGTCCAGCAAAGATTAACATAGCAAATAAGGAGAACATAAACACAAGTCCTTTTTCTCCTACTCCTATGTTGCCTAACCCATAAAAAAGCATAATTGCAAAATAAAGGATTAAAATAATTAGCACAACACTAAAGATTCTTGATGTTAAAGAATTTTTTAGTTTTTTAACATCGTTTACGACAAATATTGAAGTAACCAAGGTAAATAATCCTGTTCCAATCAACAAGAAAAATCCAAAACTATCTGAAAAAGTTAAGAGAATTACTAAAAGCAAAAATGCATAAATTCCTAAAAGTATTTTTGATGTTTTACTTAGCATAATATTCTTATTAAAATTAGGTTATTTAAAAGGTTTTAGTTTTCGTTTCATCGTTCGTGCCCCCATCTCAATTATTAATTTCCAAAACTGAAAGTTTTTGCTATCTGTTTTCTGAAAGAAAACTGCTTTTTCCGTCGGGTGGGGGATTGGCAAATAAGAGATTTAAATTTCAGCCGAAGAAAAAATTTCGTCTAACATCGGAATTTAACGAAGTTTTTTCTCCTCCAAAATCCGAGCCTCGAAAAAT
>CAYVCF010000002.1:0-34543 GCA_964450135.1 Candidatus Woesearchaeota archaeon | reverse complement strand
ATAAAATTGAGAGATAAGGGGGTTATTGTAAGAGAAGGAAGATGTCAAAGATTAAAAGTTGATGGAAAATTTGTATTTGGGCAAAAAGGCGTTGATTCATTAATTATAATTGATTTAATGATAGTTCCTCTATATTATAAGGAAGTAAAAAAAATAATTTTAATTGCAAATGATAGTGATTTTGTTCCGGTAGTTTTGAAGTTAAATGATTTAGGAATAGAATCTATTCTTTACACTTATTATTCTAAAAAAAGACAAAGCTCTTTTTCGAGAAGCAATGATTTGTTGAAAAGCGTTTCTAGATATGTTCAACTGATAAAAGAAGATTTTGATAACGCCCCATTAAAAAAAGAGGTTGAAGAATGAAAACTAAAAATTTCATCAATCTATTTTTAATAATTGCAATTGTTTTAGCAATTGCTGGATTTGTATTTGTGCAGTCGCAGACACTTGAAGAAGAATTAAATCAATTAGAAAATGAATTAAATATTTCTGGGTATGATTGGCTTTTAGATTTGGATTTAGAAAACGCGAGTGTTGTTGAAAATTTTTCTCGGGTTGAAGTTTATGAAAAGGACTCCGAGGTAAAAATTGCAGAGTTTGAAAATATTTCTGAAAATAAAATGTATAAAATATTTTTGAATAATTTAAGCGAGTGTTATGATAATGAAACAAAAATTTTAACTGAAAATGGTTGGAAATATTTTGCTGACTTAAATGGGAAAGAAGAAGTCGCGACATTAAATCAAAAAACTGGAGAAATAGAATTTCAAATTCCAACTGAAAAACAAATTTTTGATTATGACGGAGAAATGTTTGTGATTGAAACTGAAGAAGGAAATTTAGTTGTGAGCGAAAAACATAAAGTTTATTCTGCAGAAAAAAATAAATGGACTAGTGATAAGTTAGCCCTAATGGTAAGACTCCAATCTGATGAACATTCCTTCACCGGATATAATTATTTGAATGACAATAACTATATAAACTTTTCTACAAATAATGATTTTGTAGTGGATGCCGTAGTAGACCTAATGGTAAGGCACTTGTCTGATAAACAAGGTTCCTTCACCGGAATTCCGAGTTCGATTCTCGGCTACGGCGCCACTACATTTAATTTCTCTCTTCAACCAATTGCAGAAGTTTATTCTGATTTTGAAAATGGAAAAGAAATTTATTTCTTAAACTCGGAAAACAAACCAGTGAAAGTAATTTCAATTTCAAAAGAAAATTATTCTGGAAAAATTTACGACGTTGATGTTGAAAATGATATTATTCTTGTGAGAAGGGAGAAAAATAATTTAGAAGAAAATTTTGGCGACGAAAATTTGGAAAATGAGTTAAAAGAAAATAATTTAGAAAAACAAAAAAACAAAGTGGGCTCAAACAGAATAGCCCGCAATAAGTTGATACCGGATTGTAATATTTCTAATAATACGAAATATTTAAATGTTTCTTGTCCAATTCCTAACTCAAGCCTTGATCTTCAAAATAATAATCAAGATAGTGAAGTCAAAACTTTCACTTCCAGCGTAACAGATTCAAAAAACAATTTTTGTTCTTTAAATATTTCAGGAGAAATTTTTGAATATGAATCTGACGACGGAAACTGCGGAGTTTGGTCAGGAAATTCAAATAATTATTCTCAATCAACTTTTGATTTGCGTTCTTTTGGAAATGTAGAATACGATTATGTTGTGGACCCTTTATCTATTACAACTTCAATATCTTCTATTTTTGACGACGGAGAATCCCAGAAAACTTCATCTTGTTCTGCTAACACAACTTCTAAAACAGGAAGCACAGCAATGACAGGGCGACTTGGGGGCTCTCCTGGAACACCAAAAAGCGCATATTATTATTTCAATATTTCTTCAATTCCAGCAGGGGTGACTATAACAAATGTTACTTTAAATATTTCAGTTGATTCTGTGAGTTCTGCTACAAGCTGTGATATTTGGAGTTTGGAAATTTCAAATTCTTCAACTGATGCAGATGACTTATGGACAGATATAGGAAACGGAACTAATTTTGTAAGCAATTCTGATTTTTGTCAGACAGCTGGCTTTAAATTAATTAATTTGGGAACAAACGCAACACAGACTTCAATATTTAATTCATCAAGCGGTTGGGCCGGCATTGGAATTCCCACAAATATGAGCTGTGGTTTGGGAACTCCGCCAAATATGTATTTTGACACATCAGAAAATTTAAGTTATTCTCCGACACTGATTGTGACTTATACTTTAAATTCTGCGATTGCAACTTATTATTGGGTTGGTTTGAACAACGGAAACTGGACAGATGCAAGTTCTTGGTCTGCGACTTCAGGAGGAGCAGGAGGAATTGGAATTCCAAACGAGACAACTGCAGTTGTCTTTGACGAGGGTAATTTAAATAATTCAATAATTAATTCAACTTTTGCAGGTGCAATTTATTCTTTAAATGTTTCAATCGGCTATAGTGGAACAATTGAATCTAGACTTGCGTGGAATAATTCTTTGAATGTGACAGAAAATGTGATTGTTTCTAACGGGACTTTAACGCACGGAGATAATAGTAATGCAGAAACATATAGATTAAATATGATTGTTGGGGGTAATTTTACTTTGGAAAGTGGGGGAATGATTAATGTTACTGGGTTGGGGTATGACGGCGGATATGGGCCGGGTAAAGCTGGACTTATAGGAGGTGCTGCTGGTTGGGGAAGTGGAAGTGGATATGGAGGAATGGGCGGACAAGGAAATGGAGGAACAGCAGGTACTACTTATGGTTCTGTTAAAAGTCCAACAAATTTGGGAAGTGGTTCGCCCGCAAGTTATCCTCTTTATGGGGGAGGAGCAGTATGGTTGAATGTTACAGGAAATGTTACCCTTGATGGAATTATCGAAACAAATGGTAACCTCGGGGGTTCTAATGGTTATGGTGCAGGTTCCGGCGGTTCAGTATTTATTCTTGCGAATGTTATAAACGGAAATGGAAAAATAGAATCTACTGGAGGAAGAGCTTTAGATTATCCGAGCGGTAGTGGTGGTGGCGGTGGCGGAAGAATAGCGATTGTTTTAGCTAATGGAGTAAGTTTTGGAAGTTTAAATATAACTGCTTATGGAGGCACAGCTACTGACGAAGGTGCTGCTGGCACAATTTACTTAAAAAAATCCACAGACACTTATGGAAAATTAATTATAGATAATCAATTGACAAGTACAACAGCTACAACCCTTATCTCAGAAAACGTAACCGACACGCTTGTCGGAGACGTAATAATTAGAAATAGTGGAATCCTAAATGTGAGTGCATTTAATTCCTCTCTCGGAATATTTCCAACTTTAACAATTTATGGAGATCTAAATATTTCAAATGGAACTTTTACTGCAGGAGTAAATTCAACAATTATTTTCGCAGGAACTTCAAACGCAACAATCTATGGGAATTCTTCTTTTTATAATTTGAATATTACAAAACCAGGAGCAACTTTATTTTTTGAAAAAGGCGGGAACAAAACAAAAGTTAATTTTAATATTACAGGGGGGCTTGCAGTTAAGGGAAATTCTACTCATCCAACTTATCTTAGAAGTCAGGTTGATGCAACTCAGTGGTTCATAAATTTTTCTGGTTCTTGGATGGATATAGATAGAGCAGATATTATGGATTCAAATAATTCTGCTGGTGTTTCAAATTTAATTGCATATCAAAGCGTGAATTCTGGAAATAATCAAAACTGGACTTTCTCGTCGACAATTTGGTGCGACGAAGGAGACAGAAGCACAGATTGTTTATTGAATCATACTTATTATTTTACAGACAACGAGACACTTCCCTCATTTAATAATTTAATTTTAGGAACAAATGGTTCAATTGTAAATTACTCCACTAATGTAAATAATCACGGGGCTGGCTTTGTAATGAGTGTCTTAGGAAATTTCACAATGCTCACAAACTCAAACATCACAGGAGGAAATATTTCAATTTCAGTTGGAAAAAATTTCACAATGTATTCTAATGCAACGATAAATGCAAGCGGGTTGGGATATGGTAGTGGAAGTGGACCTGGAAAACCTTCTGGAGCAGCAGCATGTTCCGGAGGTTTTTATGGTGGCATGGGGGGTTCTGGTGATTGGCCATCAACAGGGGTTTCAGGAATTACTTATGGTTCAATCATAAATCCAAAAGATTTTGGAAGTGGGGGGTCGAGTAGTTCAGGGGGAGGAGCAATTTTTTTAAACATTACGGGTATTACTAATCTTTCAGGAATAATTACTTCTATGGGAACAAATTATGGGGGCAGTGGTAGTGGAGGATCAATTTATTTAATTTCTAATTCTATTGTGGGAATAGGTAGTATTAATGTTAGTGGTGGGACTAATTCCGGGGCGATTGGTTGTGGAGGCATGGGGGGAGGGGGCGGAGGAAGAATTGCGGTAATTTTAACAAATGGCACTGATTTTAATAATATTAATTTTTATACTTTTGGTGGTAAAGGAGCTAACGCAGGTGGTGCAGGAACAATTTATCTAAAAACAGCAAATCAGACATATGGACAATTAATTATTGATAATAATAATGCAACATCGGCGACAGCAACAACTCTTATCTCAGAAAACGTAACCGACACAATTGTTGGAGACGTAATAATTAGAAACGCAGGAAAACTAAATATTTCGGCATTTAATTCTTCTCTAGGAATATTCCCAAGTTTAACAATCTACGGAAACCTAAACAAAACCTCGTCAGGAAATTTTTCAGCAGGAGTAAATTCCACAATTATTTTCGCAGGAACTTCAAATGCTACAATTTATGGGAATTCTTCTTTTTATAATTTGAACATTACAAAGCAAGGAAGTTATGTATTTTTTGAAGCAGGCGGGAATTTAACAAAGCCGAATTTTAATGTTACTGGGGCGTTAAATATTCAAGGAAGCGCGAGTGCGCCTGTTTATTTGCGAAGTCAGGTTGATGCAACTCAGTGGTTCATAAATTTTTCTGGAAGTTCTCAAGATATTGATTATGTTGATGTAAAGGACTCTAATAATATTGGAACAATTTTAAATGCAAATTTAAGTTTTGATGTTTCAAATAACGACGGCTGGTTGTTTGTTCAAGATGAAGACAGACAATTAACAAATACTTCGCATTATTTAATGAATGTGACAGAAGAAATGTTTAACAAAACAGAGAACAACACGCACTTGACAATTTCAACTCGGGGACGGCCTTATAATTATTTAGTTGGTTACTGGAGTTTTGACGGGGACAAAGAAAACACACAGGGATTTAATGCATCTGATTTAGCTGTAAATAACGAAGGCACAGCGTATGGAAATGCAGTTGTAAACGAAACAAACGCAATTTTTGGAGATGCTTTGCAGTTGGATGGGGACGGGGATTATGTTTCAGCAACAACTACTCAAAATAATAATTCTGTTTCTTTGTGGTATAAAACAAATGTTTCAAATTGGATTCATGTTGTTTATAATTCAACTTATAATTATAATGGCGGAACTGGAATAGAATTTCCATTTAATAGAACAGACAATACAATTTTAATTGGAGTTAATGGAACGCAATTTTTCAACGGCTCTCTTGACGAAGTAATGATTTTCAATACTTCTTTAACAGCGTCGGAGATTTTAGATATTTACAACAATCAGTCAGCGAGATTTAAATCAACTGGAAACCAAATTGTAAAACAATTTAATATTTCTTCTGGTTTTGATAATTTAAATTTAACTGCTGACATTGAAAAAAATAAAGCAACAAATGTTTCTACAAGAATTGGAACTTGGGATATTTCAAAAGATTATAGAAATTATGATTTAGGTGAACACTGGGGGGAATTTGATGGGGACGGGGATTATGTTTCAGCAACAACTACTCAAAATAATAATTCTGTTTCTTTGTGGTATAAAACAAATGTTTCAAATTGGATTCATGTTGTTTATAATTCAACTTATAATTATAATGGCGGAACTGGAATAGAATTTCCATTTAATAGAACAGACAATACAATTTTAATTGGAGTTAATGGAACGCAATTTTTCAACGGCTCCCTTGACGAAGTTATGGTTTTTAATTCGTCTTTGAATTCTTCAGAAATAAAACGACTTTATGAAATGGGCAGAGACATTGTTGGTTATGAACACGCGAACTTAGTTTCGTGGTGGGGATTTAATACAAACTCCACAATTGGAATTGACAATAAAGGATTAAATAATGGAACAGCAAATGGAAATGCAAAAGTAAATTCAACTTTTAATGGATTAGTTGGTTATTGGCATTTTGATGATTTAGTTGCAAATAATTTTTCAGATAGTTCTGGATATTGTTATGATAATGAAACAAAGATTTTAACTGAAAATGGTTGGAAATATTTTTCTGACTTAAATGGAAAAGAAGAAGTCGCGACATTAAATCAAAAAACAGGGGAGATTGAATTTCAAATTCCAAAAGAAAGACAAGAATTTAATTATAATAAAGAAATGTATAAAATAATTTTAGAAGATGGAAGTGATTTGGTTGTTAGCGATAAACATAAAGTTTATTATGCAGAAAAAAATAAAAATAATTTTCAGGAAAAAAATTCTTTAGAATTTTCTACTTCACAAGAAAAGATAAACTCCGTAGAAAATAAAAAGGGTTCGAACAGAATGGTTGAACCCAACTTATTGATACCAAGTTATGAAAATTGTAAAGAAGAGAAGTATTTAAATATTTCGGCTAATTCAAATGATTGCGTCGGGGTGGCAGAATGGTTATTGCAACTTGTTGATACCAAGTGCCCTTCGGGGTTTGTGGGTTCGATTCCCACTCCCGGCGTAATTAATTTCTCTCTTCAACCAATCACAGAAGTTTATGAAAATTATTTAGATGGAGAAGAAATTTATTTTATGGATTCAGAAAATAAACTTGTAAAAGTAAAATCAATTTCAAAAGAAAATTATTCTGGAAAAATTTACGACGTTGATGTTGAAAATGATATTATTCTTGTGAGAAGGGAGAAAAATAATTTAGAAGAAAATTTTGGCGACGAAAATTTGGAAAATGAAAAAGATAAAGATGCTATTGATAATGTAGCATCAATGGTAAGGCATTTTGTCTATCCAGACTTTAATAATTTGAATGACAATAGCTATATAAACTTTTCTGAAAATAATAATTTTGTAGTGGATGCCGTAGTAGCATCAATGGTAATGCACTCGCCTGATGAGCGGGGTCTATCCAGACATCCGAGTTCGATTCTCGGCTACGGCGCCACTACAATTTTAAATTCTCAAAACACCGACGATAAAAACAATTTTTGTTCTCTAAATGTTTCAGGAGAAATTTTTGAATATGAATCAGAAAACGGAAATTGCGGAGTGTGGTCAGGAAATTCTAACAACGGAACTTTAACAATGACTGGAGCAGGACCAAATTTAACCAGCGGAGTTTTTGACGACGCTGTGAGCTTTGATGGGAACGGGGATTATGTTCAATTAAATAATGTGTTAAGTGATACAAGAAATAATAATACCATTTCAGTATGGTTTAATGCAAATAAAAATAATACCCTGATGACACTTGTAGATGCAGATTCTTGGCAAGGTAATACAATTGATATTGATGCAAATGGAAAACTTGTTTATACAAGACACACCGGAACTATTGCAAATGAAGCTACTTGCAGTCGTTCTATAACAACAGGAGAGTATCATTTAGTTACTGCTACTATGAATGGTTCAGAAGGAATGAAAATTTATTTAAATTCTGTTCTTTGCGGAAATAATTCTTATAATGTTTCAATTCCTTATTCTTTTCAATTTTTTGGAAAGCGACAAAATAATATAAATTTTTTCAACGGCTCCATAGACGAAGTTATGATATTCAATAGAAGTTTATCAGAAGCAGAAATTAAAGAACTTTATGTTAAAGGACGCGCGAAATTTACAATACCTGAATTTAGAAATTACACAATAGGAATGCAAGTTGCGATTCCAACAGCGACGACAAATGTCTTGCCTGAGTTCAAATTCTTAAGCGACGCAAATAATTTTTACACTCCTTATATAATTGGCGGAATTTCAAGTTCAAGCGCGACAACAACAGATACAATTTTTCCCACCATTTCTTATGCCCCCCCAACTTTAGAAAACAACACTGGATTAAATTCAAATTCTGTTTTTGTAAATGTTTCTGTAACAGAATTAAATCCTGCGAATATAAGTTTTAATTTGTATAATACTACAAATACTTTCACTTTGGTAAATTCAACAACTTACACTTTATCAGACACCATTTCAAATCTTTCAATTAATTTCACCGCACTTTCCGACACAACTTATCATTACAACGTCACAATTACAGATGTTGCAAATAATAAAAACACAACTCCTTTGAGAACACAAATTGTTGATACAATTTTTTCAAATATTTCTCTTGTCTCGCCAACTTTTGAAAATGGTTCTTACTTAAATTCAAATTCTATTTATGTAAATGTTTCAACAACAGACACAAACGAACATTCTGCATTTATTGATTTTAATGGGTCTTTAGTTGGCTGGTGGAAATTTGACGAAATGAATTCTTCTGGAGATGTTTATGATAATTCAAGTTATTGTTATGATAATGAGACAAAGATTTTAGTTAGAGAAGAAATAAATTGTTGGGAAAATTTTAATGAGGAGAATTTGGAAAAAGAATTTGACGACGACGAATTTGAAAATAATTTGGGAAATAAATTTGGCGCCTTCGGCGCTTATAAAAGCGCGCTTGCACGCGAACTCGCAAATTTTTCTGAAAACACCGACGAGAATTTAGAAAATAGTTTAAATGAAAAAAATAAAAAGGGTTCGAACAGAATGGTTGAACCCAACTTGCTGATACAAAGTTATGATAATCGCAAAGAAGAGAAGTATTTAAATATTTCGGTTAATTCAAATGATTGCGTCGGGGTGGCAGAATGGTTATTGCAACTTTCTGATACAAAGTGCCCTTCGGGGTTTGTGGGTTCGATTCCCACTCCCGGCGTGATTAATTTTTCCGACGACAAAATTAAAAATTCTAAAACTTGTTACAATTATTCTTGGAAATATTTTTCTGACTTAAATGGGAAAGAGGAAGTTGCGACATTAAATCAAAAAACTGGGGAAATTGAATTTCAAATTCCAAAAGAAAAGCAAGAATTTGATTACAACAAAGAAATGTATAAAATAATTTTAGAAGATGGAAGTGATTTGTTGGTTTCTGAAAAACATAAGGTCTATTCTTTGGGTTTAAACAAATTTTCTGGATATGAAATAAATCTAAATAAAGATATAACAAATAATCTTCCTTTGAATTCAGATGAATTTACTTTTTCAAGCAGTTTAGATAATAATGAAAATGTTGTTTCAATTAATGGGGGGGAAATTTTAAACACCACAATTCCAAAATGTTCTTCTGGAGGGAACAATCTTTTGTTAAGAAAATGTTTGTCAAATGTTAATAAAACTCTTGATTCTGATTTAGCAATTTTAGATACTTGTTTGTCTGTAGAATTTGATGGAACTTCTTTTACATCATGTCCTTCTTGCATTAGTAAATCCCTAACTGCTTTTGGAAAATTTTCATCAGAAAGAAATTTTAGTTTATTCTTGGAGAAGAGCATGCTTTTCTTCTCCGACGAGTTTAGAAGCATATGTCAAAACAGAGAGAATAGCATTTTTTGTGAGAGATGGAAAATAATTTTGGAGAACTTCATCAATAGTAATTCCTGCTCCGAGCAACTCCATAACTTGCCAGACCATAATTCTTGTGTTATTGAAAACTGGGACGCCTCCGCAAATTTCACTATCTGTAACAATGAAATCATTAATAGCAATTCTCATAATAAAATTAGTAACCAAGAATTATATAAATCTTTCTCTCTTCAACCAATCACAGAAGTTTATGAAAATTATTTAGATGGAAAAGAAATTTATTTCTTAAACTCAGAAAATAAACCTGTAAAAGTAAAATCAATTTCAAAAGAAAATTATTCTGGAAAAATTTACGACGTTGATGTTGAAAATGATATTGTTTTGATAAAAAGAGATGCAAAAAATTATGAAGAAGAAAATTTTGGCGACGACGAAAATAAAAATAAAGAGGGTTCGAATAGAATGGTTGAACCCAACTCGTTGATCCTGAGTAATAATAATTGTAGAGAAGAGAAGTATTTAAATATTTCGGTAGATTCTGATAATTTGGATGCGGGCATGGTAGAATGGTTATTACAACTCACTGATCCTGAGTGCCCTTCGGGGTTTGGGGGTTCGATTCCCTCTGCTCGCGTCCTTGGTTTTTCCGACGACAAAAACAAATTTTGTTCTTTAAATATTTCAGGAGAAATTTTTGAATTTGAATCTGACGACGGAAATTGTGGAGTGTGGTCAGGAAATTCTAACAACGGAATTTCTTATGGAAATGCAAATCAAACAGCGTCAGGAAAAAGAGGAAAGGCGTTTGCGTTTGATGGGGACGGGGATTATGTTGATGTTGGAACTGGAAATAGTTTAAATATTTCTAATGAAATCTCTTTAGGAATTTGGATAAAACCTGCAGTGATAATAAACAACACGAATTCAAATATTCGTCTTATTAATAAAAATGTTGCTTATTATTTAGCATTTGATTATCCTTCTCAAAATGGGAAATTGAAATTGATTATTTATAATGGTTCTTATATTGATTTGTCTTCTGCTACTTCAAATTGGAATGCAGATTCTTGGTATAATATTTTTTCTACAAGAAACTCTTCTGGATATTCTGCAATTTATATTAACGGGGTTTTAGAAAATAATTCAATAATTAGCGGGGCAATTGTGACAAGTACAAGTTCTATAGAAATAGGTAGAAGTAATTCAGCTACAAGTTATTTCAACGGCTCCATCGACGATGTTATGATATTTAATCGCGCGTTGTCAGCGTCGGAAATTAAAAGTTTGTATAACGCAAGCGCTCCAAATTATGGAGTTGAAAATAATTTTACAAATTTACCAGATGGAACTTATAATTACACTGCTTATGTTCAAGATGTTGCAGGAAATGTAAACAAGACAACAATCAGACATATTTTTGTAGACACTTCACAACCTTTCACACAATTTGAAACTCCAACTCCAGCAAATGGCTCACAGCAAGGTGGAAATCAAAATTCAATTTTCATAAACGCAACTTCAAATGACACGCAAGCAAATATTTCAACTTTTGTTGATTGGGATAATTCTTTAGTTGCATGGTGGAGAATGGATGATGTAAATTCTTCTGGAGATGTTGTGGATTATATGGGAAGATGTTATGATAATAAGACAAAAATTTTAGTTAGAGAAGAAATTTCTTGCGGAGAAAATAATTTTGTGGGGGTAAATAATTTGGAAAATATTGAAGATAAAAATAATGAGAATAAAAATTATAAAGAAGAAAATTTGAAAAAAGAATTTGTCGCCTTCGGCGCTGATGAAAGCGTGCTTGCACGCGAGCGCACAAATTTTTCTGAAGTTTCCGACGACAAAAATAAAAAGTGTTATAATTATTCTTGGAAATATTTTGCTGACTTAAACGGAAAAGAAGAAGTCGCAACATTAAATCAAAAAACCGGAGAAATAGAATTTGATAAACCAATTGAATACCAAACTTTTGATTATGATGATGAAATGTTTGCGATTGAAACAGAAAAAGGAGATTTAGTTGTTAGTCCAAAGCACAAGGTCTATTCTAATCTTAATAATTTCAATAAATCTTTTGTTGATAAAATTCTAATCTTATCTTGTTTAAGAAATGCTTTTTCATCAGACCAGATTGGGCAATTTGAAAAAAGCGCAAGCGCAAAATATGGAGAGTCCTTCTTAGAACTATGCGGGGAAATTTTATCTGCTTCTGATAAAAATGAAAAATATTCAGAACTCTTAACAGAAATAATTTCTGACGATAATAGTGAATACAGAAAATCAAATTCGGATTTATCTATCCCAGAGAATTTTAATATTTTAGATTTTGAATTCATCAATTCTTCAAAAACAAATTTAGGAGAAATTAATTCACAATCTGAATTTAGCAATTCTTCAATTAAATATCTTCTAAATGATTTATGCTGGAAAAATGAAAATAAAATATTTGCATCAATGACTAACTTTTTTGGAATAGATTCCATTTTTCAAAGTCCGTGTTTTTCTGCAACTTGTTCTTTTAGCTCAGATGCAAGTTCAGATATTTGTTCGTCTGTTAATTTGCTTTTAGACAACAAATTATCTGCTAAAGAAAATTGCATTCTTCTTGTAAATTGTTTAACTACTTTAGTTAATGCTGATTTAAATTCTTCATTAAGTTCAGAAGGCACATCAATTTTAACAACAATTTCTTCCATGATTGAAAACAATTATAAAGAATATTTAAACTTTTCTGTAAATGATTTTGGGCTTCAACCAATCACAGAGGTATATTCTGATTTCCTCAACGGAAAACAAGTTTATTTCTTAGATGAAAATAAAAATTTAATAAAAGTTAAAAATATCAGGAAAGAAAATTATTCTGGAAAAATTTACGATGTTGATGTTGAGAATGATATTTTGCTTGTGAAAAGAAATAATTTAATTGTGTGGTCAGGAAATAGCAACGGAACAAAATTCGGAAACGCACAACAAAATGCGTCTGGACGACTTGGAAAAAGTTTTAGTTTTGATGGGGCAGGGGATTATGTTTCAGCAACAACTACTCAAAATAATAATTCTGTTTCTTTGTGGTATAAAACAAATGTTTCAAATTGGATTCATGTTGTTTATAATTCAACTTATAATTATAATGGCGGAACTGGAATAGAATTTCCATTTAATAGAACAGACAATACCATTTTAATTGGAGTTAATGGAACGCAATTTTTCAACGGCTCCATAGACGATGTTATGATATTTAATAGAAGTTTGTCTGCTGAAGAAATTGCAATGCTTTATGCAAATACTTCTTCAAGATATTTTAATAAAAATTTTACAGAACTTTCTGACGCGACACATACTTTCAGGGTTTATACTCAAGATATTTTTGGAAATGTAAATTACACTGACAAAAGATATGTGAGTGTTGATGTTACTCCGCCAGTTGTTACTGCAATTCAGCCAGTTAGTTCTGGGAATTATTATGCGCCTGCAATGGACTTTAATGTTTCTGCAAGCGACTCATTGGGAATAGATACTTGTTTGTATAGTTTGGACAACACCACAAATGTTACAATGACTGCTTTTAATTCAACTTGGTTTAATTATTCTTATACTGGTTTGCTTCACGGATTTCACAATTTGACTTTTGCCTGCAACGACACAATGGGAAATATTGGAACAGCAACGGCTTTAAATTTTAATGTTGTCTTTACTGATTTAAGAATTGAAAGCGTTGTTTTCCCATTGACAACTTATTCAAATTCAACAATTATTTATGTAAATATTTCAAACGAAGGTCCGCCTCCGGCATATTTAATTAATGTTACTTGCTCATTGGCTGGAGCAATTTTTGACTCACATGAAATTCCTTCAATCGGAGTAAATGAAAGTTATTTGACAAACTGCACAAAAATATTTACTTCTGGTTTAAATCAAGTCGTTAATGTAACTGTTGATCCTTCAAATTCAATTTTGGAAAAAAACGAGACAAATAATGAAAATCTAACTTATGTAAATGTTTCAGAATTAACAACAATGGACGCGTATGATTTGGAGGACGATGATGAAAATAAATTTTTCTGGTTTGATGCAGAAGACGAGCCATTGCCTGATGAAACAAATACTTATTTTTTCGCGAACTTCACGCAAGATAATTCTTCTGCTTCTGTTCTGAATGCAAATTGCAATATAACTTTAAGCGGAGGAAATGAAACAGGAACAGCGTCGGTAAATTTGTCATACAACAGCACAGCTAAATTTTATTATTACAACAAGACATTTAATTATGCTGGAAATTATTCTTGGGAGACAAAATGTTCAAAGGACTTTTATGAGATGTTAAATTATTCAGGAATTGCAAGAATTAGAATCCCGCTTTACAATCAGACCTCTTGGGGAAATACAACTTCAAAAACTTTTGTAAATTACAACGAGTTAGCAAATTTGACTTTGAATGTTTCTGAAATGGGAATTGACACTGCAAAAATCGGTTATAATGTCAGTTTGGTTTGGGTTCAAATTTCAATTCCTAATTCAACAAAAATAAATAAGTCGTTATCAGGAAGTCCGACTGGAGGAATTTGGAATTTAACTTACAATCCTAATGGGGTTCTTGGAGAACACTGGTTGATTTATTTTGCAAATTTGACAAATGGGCATAATGTTGTAAAAACAATCACAGGAAATTTTTCTGTTCAAAACACTTCAATCTCAATCGCAACTTTGTCAGTCGCGAATACAACAAATGAAATAAATATGAATGGAATAATAAATAGATTTAATGGTTCAAATTATTATCCAATTGAAAATAATTTATTCAATATAAAATTAAATAATGTTTTGGTCTCATCTGACACTTACAATTATTCTGCAAATAATTTAACTCTTGGTTATGGCGACGGAAACGCGAACATTTCAAGTTCAATAAAATTAAATTTAACCTCGCAAGGTGTTGCACATTCTTACATAGATTCTTTTTCTGGTTCAACTTATGCAACTGATTCAGAAGAATACAACAATCTCGGCAAGGTTGATGGAACTTCTGGAAGAATTTTTGAAGGCGACCAAATGAATTTGACAACAGGAAATATAACTTATAGATTTGATTCAATGACTGCATTTTACAACGCAACAATTTACGCGACAACTCAGGCATCTCAAGACGAGCCAGGAGCAAACACAAGTGTCTGGTATAGTTTGAATAATTCAACTTGGATAATTTTGGGGTCCTCAATTTCTCAAGGCGCATATGTTGGCGGAGTTCTTCCTGTTGATAGATATTCTGTATTTTATGTTCGTCTTCAATCAGATCACACAGCTGGCTTGGAAAATCCAATTGATAATTTTGAAGTTAATTACACTCATTATAATTATTCTAATTTAGGAATTTATTATTCTCAAAATATTACTCTTCCAAATGTTTCTTACACTGTTTTAAAATGGAGCAGAAATTTAAATGAAGGAACAATAAAAATTCAGTTAAGAGAATCAGACGACGGAATTGCTTGGGGAAGCTGGAGCGCGAATTACACAAATTATTTGGATAATGATATTTCTTCTTTTACAAATGACTATTTGCAATTCAGAGCAATTTTGGAAACAACCAATCTTTCAAAATCCCCAGAACTTTTAGAAGTTGATTTAAGATTTTTCAATGCTTCAACAAATTCAACAGGCGGATATAATTATACAATCACAATTCCAACAGATAATTTAGGAAGTTTGCCTCTTGAGGTTTCTGTTGTTGAAAATTCTGTGACAGGAATTGTTGGTTTAAACACCACCTATATAACTATCTGGACTTTGACTTCACTTCCTTATGTTTCTTCAAGTATTTATTCTGGAAGCGCGACAAATCATTCTGTTGTTGCAAATTTCACAAGAAGCGATACAGGTGGTTTAATTAACGGTTCAATTAATATCAGCATCTGGAATGGAACAGGAGTTAATTTTTCTGTTCAAAAAAGCAAGGTCTGCAACACAACAGATAATTGTTTAGCATCTTGGATTGTGCCGGCTGATTTGAGTTATGGAAATTACACAATTTATATTAATGGAAGCAATGAGACAGGATATTATAGAAACGGTTCTGCAACTATTTTAGAATATCTTGAAGAAAAAAATACTTCAGGAACTTTAAATGTTTTGAATAAATCAATTGCAGATTTAGTTGCAGGAACAAATTATGAATTTTCTTGGAACGCGACTTTGACAAATACAGGACATTCAAGCATGTTAAGTCCGCATGTTTACGCGCATATGGCTGCGACACATACAGATATTCAAAGTGTAACAGAAGTCACTCCTTGCTCAAGAATTTATCCAGGATTATCTTGCAATGTTTCAATGTTAATTGTTGTAAAAGGAACTGCGAGCGACGGACAAAAATATGTTGCATGGAGAGCAAATTGGACAGACAATGACGGAAGTGTAACAGGCGGTAATGAATATATTACAGATACAGATATGTTTGTAAACATTGCATTAAACGCAACTCTTTCAATTAATTCAACAAATGTCACAAAAACAATTCATCATAATAAAAACGATTCATTTATGTTTCAAGTTCAGTCAATTGGGACTGACTCAATAACAGGAATTGTTTCTTCATTTATTCAGGGAAATTTAACAACAGAGACATATAATATTTCAAGCACTTGGGTAAATATCTCTCCTACTTCAATAGTTGGATTGGCGTCAGGACAAAATCAAGATATAAATGTTAATCTTTCTGTTCCAGCGCAAACTCTTCCTGGAAATTATTCTGGTTTTATAAATGTCACATCTGAAAACGACGGATATAAACAATTTAATATCACAATTGAAGTTCCTTATAATTATTCTTGGTATTTTACAACAGCGACAAATTACACTTTTAATAAAAGTTTTTCATTAAATACTGCAGGCGAGTTTGCGAATTACACAATTTATAATATTGGAAATACAAATTTGACAATTAATATTTCTTACATTGATCGTATTGCTGGAAGCGAGACAAATTATTCTGATTATGGAACTCAATTGTTTGAAAATAATTATGTTGTAAATACAATGACTATGAATCCAACTTTAGTTAATGTTACTCTCGGAAATACTACCAATGTCACGCTTTATCAAAAGGGCTATTCTTTGAGTTTGGATAATGCAATTGTCAAGACAACTTTTTATAACTCAACAACTTCTCCGACAACTCGTTCAATTTTAGAAAAATTCTGGATTTATGAACAAGGACCAAATGTAACAGATGTTTATTTCTTGCTTGACAATATTTATGGAACAATTGCAGAAGTAAATAAAAATGTTACAATAAAAGTCAGAACTACCGACGATATTTCAATAAATTTGACAACAACAATTATTAATATTACAAACTCAAGCAAGGCAGTTGTTGAATCAATTAATGCAACAAGTTTGTGCGGACAATTTGGTCAGTGCATTGGAGGAACAGACAAGACAGTTGCGAACTTTACTGGAAATTATTCTTCAACTTCTGCAGGAATGTATAACGCAAGCGTTTTAATTTATGATAAATATGGAAATACATTTACTTCGCAAAATTATTCTTTCACTGCTTATGGAACTGCAACATTAAATTTCTCTCAGAACAGAACTTCTTTTAGCACAGCAAAAATAAATCTGGATAACCAAGATATGTTTTATGTAAATTATTCTCTTAGCAATATTGGAAATGTTACTGCGTATTCTCCAAATATAACTTTTAGTTCTAATGGAAGCATCGTCGTTGTTCCAACAAATAATTTGTTCAGTGATATTTTAGCAGGAACAAACACAAGCAAGGTCTTCCAAGTGAATGTTTCAAAGATGACTCATTCTGGGGACTATAATTTAACCGCGACTTTAACTTGGAGAGAACCAGACAACACTATTTCACGATTAAGATTAAATATCACAATCGCGGTTGGGTCAAATAAATCTTTTGTTCATATTCCTGGAATTGTTAATTTATCAGTAGATTCTGGTTCTGTGGATTCAACAGTTGTTGAAATAAATAATACAGGAAATGACGAACTCTCAAATATGAGCATCTCTTGTTTAAGCGGAGAAGTTTGCGACTCAATGACTTTTTCTGCAAATGATTCTGCATTTTCAATTGATGCAAATTCTTCAAGAAGAGTTAATGTCAGCGTCACAACTTCAACAGGATTTTTCAGCGGAAATTATCAAGGGGTTTTAAATATTTCAGATCAGAATAAATCTAATTTAACAACTGTTTATGTTCAGGTTCCAGAAACATTGACTTGGACCGCCTCCACAACTTCTATAAGTTATACAAAAGCAACAAGTCAGACAGGAAATTTAGAAGCAGTCACAATAAATAATTCAGGAAATACAAACATAACTTTTGTTTTCTCGTCGACAAACGCGTCAATAATTGGAACAAATGTTAGCACCCTTCTTGTGAAAAAAGGTTTTAACACGAGCTTTATGATTAATTACACTTCTCCGAGTGTTGAAGGAACTTACAATGTAACAATTTCAATAACTAATTCAAGCGCGAATCCGACTCAAAGAAATGTTTCTGTCTCGCTTACAACAACTGCATTTAATCTTTCAATTGTTTGGCCAACCTCGTCGTCAAAACTCACAAATGTGACTGCTGGGGGCTTAATTAATTTTACAGCAAATTTAACTTACGGAGGTTCTGCTGTGACTTCTGGAGCAACTTGGAGTGTCACAACTAATGGAAGTTCTTGTTCAAATGTAAATTCATCTTATAGTTCTTCAACTTTATTATGGAATATTAATTGCACTGCTCCAACAATTTATGGAGGGATGGATCATAATTTAAGTGTTTCAGCAACTCATTCAACTTATGGGGAAATAACTTCTGTTTCAGAAAATTCAATTTCTTCAAGAGATGTTTCTTCTCCGAGTTTTTCAATTACGCGAAATAGCGTGAACCTCAACGATAATATTAATTTGCAATTTAATGTGACAGATAATGTTGCTGTTGGAAGTGTGAGCGGGGTTTTAACTTATCCAAATACTTCGCAACTTAATTTAACATTTACTTATTCTGCTGGATATTACATTAATAATAGTTTTGCTTTGACAAATGCAGGAGAATATCTTGTAAATTATTCTGCGAATGACACGATTGGAAATTTAAATTCTTCTGTTGATTGGTTTGAAGTTTATGACAATTATAATTGGATTTTCAAAATTGTGGATTATGTTTCATCTGCTGTTACAAATATGAATGTAAGTTTGTTCAGGCCAAATACTACAACAATTTTAATGAGCAATTACACAAACGCGACAGGAGGAATCCGACTAAATGTAAATAAAAGAGCATATGACATAATTGTAAAAGCAAGTTACGACGAGATACGAATGTTTAATGTGAATTTCACAAATCTTTCTCAAAATAATATTAGTTTAAATCTTTACAGAATTAGCGGGGGAGATGTTGCTGAAACAATCGTGGCTTACAATCCATTTATTGGTTTTGCTTCAAACTCAACTGGCTTTAGTTCAAGAGGTATGAATATTACATTTAATTATACTGGTTATGATTATGATTCTGCAAGTCGGCTTGCGATTATAAAATGTTCTGACTGGATTTATGCAAACAGAAGTTGCAACGGAAGTTGGTCTGAATTATCTTACACAACTCGGGATATAAATAATTTGACTTTAACAGGAAATGCAACTGGTTTCTCGTCGTATTTCTTAGCAGAAAATAAATGCGGAAATGGTTTGTGCGAAACCGCTTATGGCGAGACAACTTCAAGTTGCTCAACAGATTGTTCAACTGGTTCAACAACTACGACAACGAGCGGAGGCGGAGGAGGGGGCGGAGGAATTAGTTCAAAGACATTGAAAAAAATTGAAGAATTATTAAAGGGTTCAATAAATATTGGGGGAGTAAAATTAGAAACAACTTCAATTTACAAAGAATTATTTGCAGGAGAGACAACTTCTGTAAGGATAAGATTGGCGAATACTTTAAATCAAAAAAATTCTATCACACTTAGCGCAGAAGGAGACATTGTTGAATTTATTTTCTTTGAAAATTCTTTAGTTGAATTAGAGCCAAATGAAATTAGAGATGTTTTGATAAAAATTGTTGCTCCGAAATTTGTTGACGCAGGAAATTATGACGGTGATTTAATTATTTCTTCTGGAGAGAACAGCGGAAAAATACCGACGACAATTAGAATTTTATCTCCTGAAGGAAAACTTCTTGATGTAAAAATTCAGCCATTAACTACAAGGGTTTCTCCTGGGGGAACTTTAAGATTGCAGACAGATTTGTTGAATCTTGGAAAGACAAAAAAAGTTGATGTTCAATTTGATTTGCAATTGCTGGATGTAAATACTGGAGAAATTTTTGCAAGAAATGAAGAGGCCTTTGCAGTTGAGACAACAATTAGCACAGTTAAAGAATTAAAAATCCCTGCAGAGACCCCGACAGGAAAATATATGGTTAAGGCAACTGCTTATTATTCTAATGTTGAACAAAGTATGCAGGCGTCGTCAATTGCTTATGTAAGTGTTAACTGGCCATTTTTTAAACGCACCTTGTTTGGTATTCCTATGTGGGTATATTTGTCAATAATTTTATTTGCAGGATTATTGTTCGCGGGCTATCTTTACATAAGATATCTTCAGTTCAAGGGAAAAAGATTTAAGACAGCAGTTGATTTAGGAAAACTTCCGCAAGTTACTCCACACTCTGCGTTTGTCGGCAAGGTTGCAGAAACAGGAATAAGAACTTTTGTTGATTTAAATAAATTGCAAATGCATACTTTGATTGCGGGTTCAACAGGAAGCGGAAAAACAATCAGCGCGCAAGATATTATTGAGGGCGCGTTGCTTCATAATAAAAGTGTGATTATTTTTGATCCAACTGCGCAGTGGACAGGATTTTTAAGAAAAGCAGAAGATAAAGAAATGATAAAGCGTTACAAATATTTTGATATGAAACCGACTGATGCAAGAGCGTTCAATGGTTCAATAAAAACAATTAGGGATCCGTTTGAATTAATTAATTTAAGAGAATATATGAATCGTCCAGGAGAAATTACAATTTTTAACATTAGTCATTTGACTCCGCAACAAATTGATGTGGTTGTAGCGTCGACAATTGAGCAGGTCTTCAAATCAGAGCCAGAAGAAAGTCAGGAATTAAAAACATTAATTGTTTACGACGAAGTTCATAGATTGCTTCCAAAATTCGGAGGAAGTGGACAGGGATTTATACAACTTGAAAGAGGGGCAAGAGAATTCAGAAAATGGGGAATTGGTTTAGTTTTAATTTCGCAGGTCTTGAGCGATTTTATTGGAGAAATTAAAGCAAACATTGGAACTGAAATTCAAATGGGCACTCGTTACGAAGGCGATTTAGAAAGAGTCAGTATGAAATTTGGAGAAGATGTTTTGAAATCAGTTGTTAAAGAACCAGTTGGAACAGGAATGGCAGTCAACGCAGAATACAACAATGGTCGTCCTTATTTTGTTTCATTCAGACCTGTCTTGCACAATACAAGAAGATTGACAAATGTTGAATTAGATAAATATGAAAAATACTTTGAGCAAATTGAGGACTTGGAATTCCAGATTGTTCAGTTGAGTAGTTTGAAAATTGATGTTCTTGATTTGCAACTTGAATTAAAACTTACAAAATCAAAAGTTAAAGAAGGACAATTCCAAATGGCCGATATGTATCTTGAGTCGCTTGTTCCAAGAGTTGCCGAGCAATGGAAAAGATTAGGAAAAGCACCAATGCACAGAGTTGTTGAAAAAATTCAAAGAGCAGAAGTTATTGAAGGAATTAAAAAAGCAAAAATTGAAAGAGAAAAATATGTTTTAAAAAATCCTGAAAAAAGTTTATCTTTGAACGAAGAACTTAGCGGTTTGAAAAAGGCGCTTGAAGAAAAGAAAAAACTTGGAAAGAAGACATCAAATGTTGAATTGAAAATAAAAAGTTTAGAAGACCGACTAAGACCCTTCAAAGGAAAAATTCCTGAAAAAGATTCTGCTGGAATAAAAAGAGAAATTGATTCAATCAAAAAAGAAATTGAGGGTATTTAAGTTTTGACGACGAGAAATTTAAAACATTTTTAGATTTTTAATAAGTTTAAAGAATATGAAAAAGATATTTGGTTTTTGGGAGATTTTTGCTTGATAATTATCGCAGAAATTTTAATTTGGCTTTTGTTAAAAACCCGGGGCATTAATTAGGAAATTTGAAAAATTTTAAAGAAGTTGGTATTGCATAGAAGACAAAATTATAAGAACAAAGAATTAAAAATAATAAATTCTTAGAACGATTATGTTTGATAAAGAAGAAGCAAAAGAAAAAGTAAAAAAATTAGTTAAAGAGAGTGGGAAATAATATGGACAATAAAAAAATAATGGCTGAAGTAAGTTCATTAATTACGGAAAAAATAATTTCATTAAATCCTTCGTCTGAAGATTTGTTTTTGATAAATAATTTAATTGCATCTTATTATAGAAAAAGAGCGGGAATTTCTAATTCTGCCACAAACACTATGGCCTGCGCTTTTTTATGGGCATATTCAAAATCTAATTTTTTATGGGGGGGAAATAAAAATTGGGCAAGACAAAATTTATCAGAATTATTTGATGCAAATCCTAAAACCGTTGGAGATGCAACATTTAAAATAATAAATGCTCTTAAGATAAGGTCTTGGGATGAACGATTTTGTAAAAAAGAGATTATGAAAAACAATCCCTTTGATCAATTTATGATGAATAAAGAAGGTTTTATTGTTTTAAAAGAAGATCATTTAAACTTTGAAGATGAGAATAAAATCGAATAAACTCCTAAAATGTCAAACGATAATGGATTAGTAGATGAATACGAGAAACTTGCGATTCAGAAAAAAGAAATTGAACAAAAAGAAATTGAATTAAAAAATAAACTTTTTCAGTTGGCAAAAGAAAAAAATACAAATGTTCTTTTTGGAATCAATAAAAAATGTTTGATTAAAGAATATGAAAAAGTTATTTTTCCCGACGACAAAACAGAAATAGTTGAACTGATTAAGAAAAAAGGTCTTTATGAAAAATTTTCTTCTGTGAATTCTAGTAAAAGAATAAATAAATTTTGTAACTTTTTTCTTTTCCTATCTATTCAAGGCATAAAACCACTCAATAATGTCCTTGAATATATTTAAAGTTAAGTCCTGCAATTATTAAAATGGAGGTTGATAAAGAAATTCTTGATTTGACAAAAAAAGAAAAAGCGTTTAGAATTTCTTTGAGGGAGAAGATATAATGCAAAGAAATTAAACACCGACGAGAAAATAAAATATTTAAAAAATGACAAATCAAACGCAGACAATCAAGATCTTGAACCGCGAAAAAGAATATGAAGATAAATTAATTGATGAACTAAATTCTTATTTTATTAGTTGTTTAGAAAAAGGATTGATAAAAGAAATTTCAGAAGCACAAAAAAATAAATTGATTGAATTTTTAAAAATAATTGCAAATGAGTCAAGAAAACATTCGCTGATGTTCGGGGGGTTGATGGATTTTATACTTGAAAATGGAGAACAAAATTACTAAAAAATATTTTATTGAAAGATTAAGAGACATACTCGCAGTTGAAAAAATAGCGAGAGATAATTATATTAAAGACATAAAAATATTCAAGAATATGAGATTGAAAACAACGATAGAAACAATTAAGATTGACGAGGAAAAACATATTTCGCTTTTGAATTCTCTTATTGAAATGCTGGAAAATTAAGTTGAAAAATATTTTTTTAAAAACAATTTTACGACGAGAAAATCAAAAAAGTTGAGCCAAGAAAAATTCGCGACTAATTTCATCTAAGAATTTCAGAGATTAAAAACTTTCTTAAAATTTTTCTTACAATTTTGCGGAAACAATTTTCAAAACATTAATAAAACCTTTTTTGTTTTAGTGTTCATGAATAAAGAGAGTGTGAAAAAGTTTTTTGAAAAATTCTGGTTTATTGTCTGGAAAGATGACTCGCCGAAGGGTTGGTTAATTTCTCTGATTTTTTTATTTGTCGTTATAAAATTTATTTTTTTTCCTTTGTTGAGTTTTGTAACTGGAACTTCACTCCCTCTCGCGATTGTTGAGTCGTGCTCAATGTATCATCAAGGAAATTTATTTTCTAATTACAATAACTGGTGGGAAAATCAAGATTCAAAATATTTTTTATTCAAATTAAACAAAACAGAATTTTCAGAATTTATTTTTAAAAAAGGGTTTAACAAAGCAGATATCCTTTTTATCGTCGGTGCGAAGCCAGAAAAACTTGAAATCGGAGATGTGATAATTTTTCAAGCAGGAACAAAAAATCCAATTATTCACAGAATTGTAAATATAACCAAAGAAAATGAAAAATTTTATTTTTCAACAATGGGCGACAACAACGCAGGACAGCTCGGAGTTGAGAAAAAAATTTCACAAGAGCAATTAATTGGAAAAGCAGTTTTCAAAATTATGCCGTATGCGGGTTGGGTAAAATTAATATTTTTTGAACCTTTTAGACCTGAAGGTGAAAGGGGATTTTGCGATTAATTACCGGTTTTATTTGAGACCAAATGGTTTACAAAAAGTTTAAATAGTTCTATTCGTCACCAATAAGATGACAAATCAGAATAAAGTCCTTAAAATAAAATCAAATAAAATAGAATTAAATGAAGCATATAGAAAATGTTTATCTTGGTTTTTCGCATTCCCAAATAAAGAAATGAGCTTAAATGATTTGTCAGCATCGATAAAAATTTCAAAAACAACTGCAAAATCAATCGTGAATAGGTTGGTAAATGAAGGATTCTTAAAAATACAAGAACTTGGAAAACTTTGGAGAATATCTTGCAATTTTGAACACATCTACAATAAAACTTTAAAGATTACTTCTAACTTAGAAAGAATTTATCTTTCTGAAATATTAACTGAAACTTATAAAATAATCCCAAATGCAAAAGCAATAATTTTATTTGGAAGTTATAGAAAAGGGGATGACAACGAAAACAGCGATATAGATATTGCAGTTGAAATTTCTGGAAATGAAAAATTAAAAATTATTCAATTGGGAATTATTTCTGAATTAGGATATAGAAAAAATGTTCCAGTAAATCTTTATGTTTTTTCAAGAAATAAAATAGATACAAATCTGTTTGCAAATATTTCTAATGGCATTGTTCTCGACGGATTTTTAGAGGTTAGGCCATGATAGAAAGAATAAAATATCCTGACAACAAAAACGCAAAAAGTATTTTTGAATCTTCAATCAGACAAATGAATTATACACTTAAATTAAAATCCGACGACGATTCTGCATTCAACATAATAAGAAATATCTACGAATGTTTTAGAATGCTCGGAGATTCTTTGCTTGTCAGTCGCGGGCAAATTTCAGAACAACATGTTGAACAAATTAAAACGCTTGAAAGATTAAATGTCAAATTAGATAGACCACTGCAATTAGTTGATAATCTGCGAAGAATGAGACACAATATAAATTATTATGGATTTAGTCCAAAGAAAGTAGATTCTGACGACGCTGTTTCATTTGCAAAGTCCTGTTTTTTTAAACTTGCAAAAGCTGTTGAGATGAAGTTGAAATAAAGATTTGTATTTTGATTTTATGTGGAAGAATTCAAAAGAAATAAATAATTAAAAAAGATTTAAAAACCATAAAGATTGAAACTTAGAATGGAATTTTGTCCAAAGTGCGGAGCAGTTCTTATACAAAAAAGAAAAAACGACGGATGTGCCAGATGTAATTATTCTGTAAAAGGAAAAATAAAATTAAAGACCTCTGAAATTCTCGACGAGAAAGAGCAAATCGCAGTTGTTAAAGAAAAAGAAAAAGAAATTCTTCCGATTGTCGCAGAAAAATGCAAAAAATGCGGAAACCTGACTTGTTATTTTTGGACTGTTCAAACCAGATCCAGCGACGAGGCAGAAACAAAATTTTTCAAATGCACGAAGTGCGGGCATACAAGCAGAGATTATTCTTGAAAAGAACCTTGGGTTTCTTTTTCACAAAAAGAAACTAAATTGGTAGAAAAAATTCCTTTGCGGTTAAGCGACATTTCTTTATTATTCGCGACCTTGCTCTTTTCTTTGATGCTACTTCGCGAAATCGCTCACCTCCGACGATGTCACATAAATTTATTATTCAACTTTCTTGTAAAGATATTCTTAATCCTAAAAAAAATCCGCGACATTTATGTTGTGGTTGATTTATACGCGTATTTTTTTGGGAATCAAAAAACCAAAACAAACTCCACACTTTAGTGTAGAATAAAAACCCGCAGGGTTTTTTGATAAATAAAATTGAGATGACTAAAAAGATTTATTATTCAACCAAGTTGCAAAAATATTTAAACAAGATTAAAAAATAAACTTTATGAGTTATATATCTTTTTCAGGCGAAGAATATATTTCATTAGAAGATTATATTCAGCAAAGTATTGAGGGAAATGTTCCTTGGATTTGTTTTAAAGATTTTGCAGATTTTCGTTATCTTTTTGAAAAAAATTTATTGCGAAGTGGATTTCATATAAGAACTTCTAATCAAGGAATTGTTGATGAAATGTATCAGATTACTGACGACGGAAATTTAGAGGGTCTTGCTTGCAGAACTTATCAAGGAGAAAAAGGAATTCATGAACCTGAAAAAATTTTAATTGGTCAGAGAATTTCTGCTGGTTGGTCTGTTTGTTTATCTGGAAGATTTGGAATTAATTTTAAGGAAATGAAAAGAGATGTTGAAAGTTCTCGGGTTCAAAAATAAAAATTAAATAAATTAAATGGCCCTGAAAACTCGAGCCCACGCTCGGATTTTTATATTTCGCAAGCAAATATTTCTCGCGTAAACTCTCGGGACTTGAGCTTATTCGTCCCTTACTTTTTCAAATTAATTTTTTGTTTTTCTAATTTTTATTTATTAAAAAAGTAAAGAACTCACTCGACACTTTGTCTCGGATTCAAAAATAAAAATTAAATAAATTAGATGGCCCTGAAGGGACTTGAACCCTCGACACCCAGATTTCTCAAATTTATTTTATTTTCTTTTAAGAGTCTGGTGCTCTAACCAAGCTGAGCTACAGAGCCATAAATAATAGAAATAAATTGTTTAAAAAATTATGCGAAGCGAGGGAACCAAGTGTGAGCTACCGAGAATTTTTACGAGCAGTCGCCTCAAAAAATAAAAGTGAGTGGGGCTTCGAGTCAGAGCCAATAGTACTAAAATTAAATTGTTTAAAAAATTATGAGAAAGTTTTTTCTTTAAATTCTTTATTTACATACCCACATCTTTTGCATTCAAATCCATTTTTACTTTGCGTAACTCTCGAGCTGTTGCAAACAGGACATCTTTTTAGTTTGATTTTAATTTCTTTTTTCATAATATGGTAAAATATTTTTATGGATTTAAAGTTTGCTGTTTTTTATTTTTTACGCATAAATCTCTTTTTTCCGACGAGGTTTTATATTTTAAGTTAACACGCCTGATTAATCTTTTTCCGCTTCTTCTAAATCTGCTTCAGCATTTTCAATCAGCAACGCTACTTTTTCAAGAAGAGGTTTTTTAGAATTTTTTGCTTCACTCAAAACAATTTCTTCTGCAATTTCAAGATGCTCTTCTGCAAGTTCAATATCTTCTTTTGTCATTTTATATTTTGGAAAATGTAATTTAAATATTTTTATCTCCCTCTAATCTCTCTTCTCTTTTTTTCACCCAGTCCTTATTTGTCTCACATTCAGTATTAAAACAAAACTCCCAAGGGCGTTTTCCTTTTTGAAGACGCATCAACGTCGGGAAATTGCATTTCTCGCAAATTTTATTTGTCTTTTTTATAATTCCATTTGGCGGAAGAGAAAAGGTTGTTTTGCATTCAGGATAAGAATCGCACGCAATAAATTGCCTTTTGGTTTTTGGAGAATATTTTATTGCAAGATTTCCTTTTTTGCATTTTGGACATTGGACAAGTGTGTTTTCTTTTTTTTGCTGTTCTCTTAATTCTTCCTGGGCTTTAACTAATTCATTTCCAATTTCTTTTTCTTGCTCCTTAAATTGTTTTATAATTTTTACAATTGTTTTTTTCGCATCTTCTAAAATTTCTTTTTCTTTTTTTTCAATTTCTTTTTTTGCTGTTTGAATGGATTCCATTTTTTGCTCAAACTGGCGCGTGAGTTTCTCGTCGATGATTATTGGCGAGTGTTTTTCCAAACTTTGTATTAAAGAAATTCCGAACGGAGTTGCAGAGATGCTTTGTTGTCCATTAATATAATTTCTGTCGTATAAAGTTTCAAGAATATTTGCACGAGTTGATTTTGTTCCCAAATCTTTTTTTTCTAATTGGGAAATTATTGATGCCTGAGAAAATCTTTTTGGGGGCTGAGTTTCTTTTTGTTCAATTTTTGAATCTGTAATTTTCACTTTTCCATTCATGTCGGGAATCTGATTTTCTTTTAATTTGCTTGGATAAATTTCAAGCCAAGATTTTTTTCTTATTGAAAAACCGCGAGTAGAAAATATAAGATTGTTTATTTCTGCTTTTACAATTTTGTTGTCAATTATCGCGTCGTCGCAGAAAAGAGAAAGAAATCTTTTTACAATGAGGTTATAAATTTTTTCCTCGTCGCCAGAAAGAATTTGCGAATTTCCCGTCGGATAAATTGACGGGTGCGCAGGGTCTGATTTTTTTCCTTCTAATGGAATTTTTTTTGTTATTAATTTTTGAACCTTGTATTTTTTTGCAAGTTCATTTAAAATTTTTTCATAACCAATTGAAGCAGGCAATTTTTGCGACGAGGTTCTGGGATAAGAAATCAAACTTGCAAGATAAAGCGATTGAGCAATTTGCAGAGTTTTTGACGGAGTGATTCCATAAAATTTATAGACCTCTGTTTGAAGAGTTGTTAAATTAAACGGAGGTTGTGGCGGAAGTTTTTGCTCACTCTTTTCAGTCATCGCGTTTGCAGTTTTTCCATTCAGTCCTTTGAATTTTTCCAGTTCGCTTTTGTCAAAAATATCTTTGACATATTTTAACTCTAAAACATTTTTATCGTCGTTGATTTTTATAAAAACCTGCCAATAATTTTCTGATTTGAAATTTAAAATTTCTTTTTCTTTGTCAACAATTAATTTTAGTGTAGGGCCCTGAACTCTGCCGATAGACATTAGGCGAAATTTTCCTGTTGATTTAATTGCTTCCATTAATGCCCGAGATAAATTTATTCCATAATACCAATCTAAATAGTGGCGCGTTTCTCCTGCGATCGCTTGTCCCCAATTTATCGTCGGTGATTTTTTTTCATACGCTTCTTCTAATTCTTTTTCAGTCAGGGTTGAGAACTTCATTCTTGAAGCGTCTTTTTGTCCGCATAAATATCTTACAATATTTAGTCCAATAACTTCTCCTTCAATATCGTAGTCAGTTGCGATTGTTATGCTTCCTGCGTTTTTCACTATTTTCAAAATTGTGTCATAATATCTTTTTGTAAAATCTTTTTTTCTTGCTAAATAATTTGGAATCCATGAAATATTAAAAACCGGCGACTGCTCTTTTGAATTTTCTTGTTTCAGAGTGAACAAATGTCCTACTGCGCATGTTACTATAATTTTTTTCTTGTTTTTTTCCAACTCATAATACGGAACATTCAAGTTTTCTTTTTTTGTAATTTTTCCCAACGCCGACGCGATTTTAAATGCTGCTTGTGGTTTTTCTGTGATGATCATTTCATATCCGTTTTGTTTCAGAGAAATTTTTTCCGGAAAATATTCTTTTTTATTATTTTTAGAGGACTTTCTCGACGAGGATTTGCTTTTTTTCAAAACAGGTTCAATTGCTCTCTCAATTGTTTCTCTCTCTAAAATCGTTGGTTTGTAATATTTTTTTTCAATGCTTTTTTTCAGCAGATCTGCAGAAGGGGTTTCTTTTGTTGCAGGTATCTCAATCGTGTTCTTTAAAATTTCTTCTCGTGGCAAAGATTTTTTTATTTCTTTTTCTGTTGCCCTTTCAACATCAAGTTTATCTACTGGAAAATAACTTTCAGCAGTTAATTCTTCTTTTGATTTTTTTTGTCTCTTGGACATTTTATTTTAAGGGGCTTGGTTTTTATATATCTAAGTGTTTTTATATTTTCTCGTTGTATGCTAAATTTTGCAACAATATTTATAAACTTAAAATTGAATTTTCTTTTATGATTATTAAAAAACTTGAGCCAAAAAAAATTGAGAAAAAAAAAGAGACAGTTGATTCGATTCTTGAAAATATTAATTTGTTGAAAAGAGAAGAACAAAAAAGGTTGGCTGAAAGAGATAAAAAAAGATTGGAAAGAATTTCGCAATCAAATTCCAGATTGAGCATGCTTAAGAAAAAAGAAGAAGAAAAACGAAATCTCCGACGACAAAAGACAAATCAATGGATAAATAATTTTTTTGGAAAATAAAAATTACAAAAAAATATTTCTGTTCCATAATATTTAAAAAAAATCCTTCATAGAAGATTTAATGAAAAAAGGAGTTGAACAAAATTAATAGAGCAAATTTATAAAATCTTTTTTAAAAATTAATTAATACCATGCCTTTCACAAAATTTTGCAATAAGTGGGATTCTTCTAAATGAAAATCTTGGAGGATAATTAATTGCAGTTATTTCTCCAGATTTTTATTTATCAATTAATTTAGTAGAGATAAAACTAAAATTATATTCTTATTCAAATTTTAAATCTCTTAATCCTCCGAGGGCAGAATAAACTAAATCTAAATTTTTAACACAATCAACTAAACCTTTTCCAGTAACTGAATTACAACCTCTATTATTTTCTATAACAAAATCTGAAAAAGTTCTGTAACGTCTTAATTCATTGACGAGCATTTTTTCTGGAATTTTTCCAAGTCGTAAAACAACATCTGTCAAACTGAATCTTCTTACTCCTTTTCGCATATGAGAATAATCCCCAACAGAAACAGATTTGAGACCATTTGTAAATTCTAACTGATTTGGGATTTCTCCTGCCCATTCTTTAATTGCTCTTTGATATCTGTAAACATTTGGTTTCCATCTTGCAAAAACAGGAAGACATCTTGTTAATTCTCCACGCACTTGTTCATAAACTATTTTTGAAAGCCGTTCATAAAATCCTTTTACAATTTTTTTGTTGACAATTACGTTTGCCCCCAACCAATCAGGAATTTTTGGCAAATATATTTCTACTCCGATATCTTTTAATTTGAAATCAACAATCCCCATTTGAAATTTCGGAGTTTCTTGAAAATTTTTCCAAAAATCACTTCCTGTACTAATAAATTCTGGAAATATCAAGTTTAAATGTGTCCAGTCAAATTGTTCCATAAAATTTCATAGACAAATTATTTATAAAGATTTATATTCATTTATATCCTATAATAATTATGAAAACAAAAAAAGAATTTGAAAAAAAATCAGAAAAGAAAACAAGGATTCTTGCTGTCGGAGATATTCACGGCGATTCTGGGCTTGTGAAAAAACTCGCGAAAAAAGCAGAACAAGAAAATGTTGATTTGATAATTTTTGCAGGCGACATTACTTTGGGAAATCGCGAGATGAAAAATATTATTGCCCCGTTTCAAAAAATAAACAAACCAGTTTTGTTAATTCCAGGAAATCATGAGGGAGGAGATACAACAGATTTTCTCTCGCAAGTTTATGACAACGCAACAAATATTCATGGTTATGCATTTAAAAAAAATGATATTGGAATTTTCGGAGCAGGAACAGTTGATTGGGGAAGAGAGGGGAAAAACTCTGATGAAATTTTAAAATTATTAAGAAAAGGATTTAGATATGTAAAAGATCAAGACAAAAAAATTATGGTTACTCACATGCACCCTCGAGGAAGCAAGGCAGAAATTTTTGGTTTCAAGGGTTCAAAAGCAGTTAGAAAGGCAATTCAAGAACTTCATCCCGATGTTTTAATTTCAGCGCATATTCACGAAGCAGGCGGGCTTCAAGAAAAAATAAATAATACTTTTGTGATAAATGTTTCAAGAACTCCAACGATATTTGAAATTTAAAGACAACCTTGCGGTTTTTCCGGAAATTTTTTTAATTGGTTTGAAATTTCTGGAACCCAGAAAATTCTTTTGGCAAATTTTCTGGGTCTTTTAGAATTTTCCCTCTTTGTTCCGGTGTGTGATATTTTTTAACTCGAGCCCTCGCTCTAATTTTTGATGCGACTTCGCGAAAACTCCCTACTCAGGCCCACACTTTCTTTTTTATTGTGATGCGATTGAAAGTGTAAACCTTCGGCCTCCGGTTGATATCGCATGAAAGTTAAACCTAAGGTTTTTTCAACTCAAGATTTAACTCGACGAAAAAATCTTTTGAAAAAATTAATAAAAGAGAAAATTTTTAATCAAAGATATGTTTTTGAAGTTGCGTGCAAATTTTTTGCAAGTTACAATCAATTAAATTTTCGGCGAAGCCAAATTTATTATTAATAAAAAATAAATTTTCGCGAAGCGAAAAAATTTTATTTGCGCGACAAAATCACGAATTGATTTGGAAATTTTTCTTGCTCGTAATTTTTTGAAGGAGTTCTTGTAAGTTAAAAAAATAAAGTTTATCTTCGGAAAAAGAAAAAAAGAAATAAATTAAAAATAAAAAACCCTGACGAAACCTAATTCATAATTTTACATCTTAAAAAATAATTTTAAAGTTTTTTAAAATCAATGATAATCTCTTTTCCAAATATATTCTTCCAAACCAAAATATTTATAAATGATTTTTTCATCAACTTTCTATGGAAGAAAACAAAGAGGCAATAACCCCGTTGGAAAATTCAGTTTCAGAACCTAAACAAAGTTTGGTTGATGTTATGAGAAAAAATCCTTGGGTTGCTTCAACTTTTGTTCTTGGACTTTTTGTTTTGGTTTTATTAATTACTAATTTTTCTGGCGGTTTAACTGGAAATATTATTTCTGAAAATGAAGCTGGTGAAAAACTTTTAGCGTTTTACCAGTCATCAGGGGTTGAAGGACTTACCTTGGATTCTGTTGAAGATATAGGTTCAGTTTACAAAGTTAATTTTGAATATCAAAATAATACTATTCCTCTTTATATGACTAAAGACGGAAATTTAGCAGGAAGTTTAAACCCGATTAATGAAGATATTTCTCCTGATGCTTCTCAACAAAATTCTCAAACCCCCGCAGAAATTACAAAATCAGACAAGCCAGTTGTGGAACTATTTATTTGGTCTTATTGTCCTTATGGAGTTCAAGCTCAAGGGCCGTTAGCTGAAGTTGCAAAATTATTAAAAGATAAAGCAGAGTTCAATACAATTCTTTATTACGACGGACACGGCGCATTTGAGACACAGCAAAATAAAATTCAAGCGTGCATTCAAAAACTTGCAAAAGATAAATACTGGGACTATGCAGCAGAATTTGTAAAAACAATTTATCCAAAATGCAGTTCTTCAAGAGATGTTGCTTGCGATAAAGATGAGTCAGTGAAATTAATGAAGTCGCTTGGAATTGACTCAACAAAAGTTTTGGCTTGTGTTGACAGCGACGGAGAAGCATTAATTAAAGCATATTCAGACAAAGCACAACAAAGCGGAGTTTCTGGTTCACCAACTTTAGTGGTTAATGGAGTAAAAGTAAATTCTGCAAGAACTGCTGATGCTTTCAAGACATCTGTTTGTTCTGCATTTAACACTGCTCCAAGTCAATGCGGAACTGCATTGAGTTCTACTGCAACTGCTTCAACTACTGCTGCTAATTGTGTGGTGTAAATAATTTTAAGGAAAAGATTTTTAAACAAGAAAAGTTATTTTAGGATATGAAACAAAAAATTATTTGGGTTTGTGTTATATTACTTGTTTTCATTGGTGCTCTAATTTTTTTAATTTTTAATCCGCAAAAAGATTCATATGATAGAACTAAAGAAAAAGATTTAGGGTTTGAAAAATATTTAAATGAATTAAATGAATGTAAGACTAAAGGAATTACTCCGAGTTTTGGTTTTTGTTCTGAACTTCCCGAACAAGAGATTTTTGATAAATTAGAAATTATAAAAAATTTAAGGGGTGTTGAAGAATGTAATAATATTTTTGATTATTCAAAATATGAAGAATGTCAAGCAATAGTGAAAGGATGTAAAATTATTTCTGAAACTTCTTTTCAACCGCAATTTATCAATCTCCCAATCTATACTTCAATTAATTTATATGAATGTGAAGATGGAAAACAATATGCAGTTGAACATTCTGCTCCTTCTCCGAGAATAAAAGTTTATAGAATACAATTAACTGAAGAACAAATTTCTGAATTAAAAAATTTTTTGAAAAATAATTAATGCGACGCAATTTTTTAATCGAGTTTATCGTCGACAAATTGTTGAATGAAGATTTTGCAAATCGCGACAAACTTTAATTCAGAATTTTAAAGATTAATAACTTTAAATAAATTGCGCGACGAAGTCGCGAGAAAATTAAAATTTTTCTTGTATTCACTGACGAAAAATTTTTTAAGAGATTATTAATGCAAAACGAAATTTTCACTTTTGATTATTGGTTTTGAAATCGTGAACAAAGTTTTTTGCAATTAACAATAATTAAGATTTTCAGCGAAACCAGTTGTATTATTATTTTCTTTCTAAGTTTATGAAACAAACCAAATTATATTTTGCAATTGATTTTCTCGTCGGTAAAAATAGAAAACTAATAATTTTCCTCCAATACTTCATAATATGCTTGAGGATGTTTGCAAGCAGGACAATTTGCAGGAGCTTCTTCGCCTTCGTGAACATAACCACAGTTTAAACCTTATTTTTGGGGAAGATTTATTCTCTCTCTTTTGATATTAATTTTGGTGATTGAGACATTTTAGCACCAAAAAAGCTTAAAAATTAGCAAAACTACGACG
>CAYVCF010000001.1:47661-55424 GCA_964450135.1 Candidatus Woesearchaeota archaeon | reverse complement strand
TCAAAAACCCCAAACAATTATCATGAATTTACGACAAACATTTAAATATATTGTTACAAAGTTTCTTAAAGTATTTTTCATTTAGTAAATTATGAAGAATAAAGAAAACAGGAAATTTTCTATCTTTTCAATTTTAAAACGAAAAATAAAAATGGAAAATAAAGAAAACAGGAAATTTTCTATATTTTCCATTTTCAGAATAGAAAAATAAAATGGAAAATAAAGAAAACAGGAAATTTTCTAACTTTCCACTTTTAAAACGAAAAATAAAAATGGAAAATAAAGAAAACAGGAAATTTTCTATCTTTTCAATTTTTAACTAAAAAATAAAATAGAATAAAAAATGGAAAGAGAAAAAATAATTCAAGCAGGAAAAATCGCAAAGCAAATTAAAGATTTTGCAAAAAGTTTCGTGAAAAAAGAAATGTTGCTTTTAGAAATCGCAGAAAAAATTGAAGAAAAAATTTTTGAACTTGGCGGAAAACCCGCATTTCCAGTTAATCTTTCCATAAATGAAATTGCAGCGCATTACACTCCAACTTATGACGATAAAACAAAAGCTCACGGACTTTTAAAAATTGATTTTGGCGTTCACATTGAGGGAAATATTGCAGACACTGCGTTCTCAATTGATTTGGAAAATTCTTCGGAGAATAAAAAATTAATTTTAGCTTCGCAGAACGCTCTTGAAAGCGCGAAAAAAATTTTTAAAGAAAATATTTTGGTTTCAGAAATTGGAAAAATAATTCAAAAGGAAATTGAGATTTGTGGATTTTCGCCGGTGATAAATCTTTCTGGGCATTCTATGGAAAAATATGATTTGCATTCTGGAATTACAATTCCAAATATCAACGACAAAAGAGAAATTAAAATAGAAAAAGGAGTTTATGCTATTGAGCCATTTGCGACAAACGGCTCTGGAAAAATCCACAATGGAAATTCTTCAGGAATTTATCAGCTAATTGAATATAAAAATACGCGAAGTGAAAACGCGAGAAATGTTTTAGAATTTATTGAAAAAGAATATAAGACCCTTCCGTTTTGCTCGAGATGGCTTGTGAAAAAATTCAGCGCAAAAGTTTTTTTTGCTCTCCGCGAACTTGAACAAAATGAAATTATTTATCAGTTTCCGCAATTAGTTGAAATCACTGGCTCAATGGTCTCTCAAGCAGAAGACACAATTCTCGTCGAGAAAGAAAGAAAAATTGTGACGAGTGAATGAGGAGAACCATTTTTACTCGGAATTATTAATTATCAAAAAATTAAATTTCTATCTTTGAAAGCTCATTTTTTAAAAAAATAATGTATAATCCAAAAAGATATAACTGAAAACAAAAGAAAGAAAATCAAAAAAGATGCTCGAGTAAAACTCGTTGAAAAAAATCCGAAAAAAAGAAGAATCAAGAATTCGCCGATTAATTCTGCTACCCATTCTTTGCGATTTATTTTAATTTTTTTTATCCCAAATAACTATTTCCTTCATCAAGTCCTGCTTTCGCTGACTTCAAAAAGCTGTCTTCAATTTTTTTATAAATTTCAATTGTGTTTTTTGTGACACTTGGTTTTATTTTTTTCAAGGCGTCTTCAAAATTAATTTTCTTAACAAATTTTGTGTCCTGAGATTCTCTTAACGCAAGCATCGCTGCCTCGCGAGTAAGAGCTTCTAAGTCAGCGCCAGTATATCCATCTGTTTTTTTTGCAAATTCTTTTATCAATTCTTCTTTTTCTTTTTCGTTAAATAATTTTTTTCCCTCGCCAATTGGCATTTTTTTTGTGTGAATTTTCAAAACATTTTCTCTGCCTTTTTCAGTTGGAGTTGTAACTAATAAAATTTTGTCAAATCTTCCAGGTCTTAACAAAGCAGCGTCGAGCATGTCAGGACGGTTTGTTGCGGCAATAATTAAAACATCTTTTAAATCTTCCAATCCATCCATCTCTGCAAGCATTTGATTCAAGACCCTTTCAGTAACTCTTGCTCCCATATCATTTCCTCTTTTTCCTGCTAAAGAATCCACTTCGTCAAAGAAAATTATGCAAGGCGCGACTTGTCTTGCTCTTTCAAAAATTTTTCTCACACCTTCTTCTGATTTTCCAACCCACATACTCAAAAGTTCTGGGCCTTTAACTTGAATAAAATTTGCTTCGGACTCGTTCGCAACTGCTTTTGCTAAAAGTGTTTTTCCTGTTCCAGGAGGACCATAAAGCAAAATCCCTCTTGATGGGCGAATGCCCATTCTTTCAAAACTTTCTGGAAATTTCAAGGGCCATTCAACCGCTTCTTTAAGTTCTCTTTTGACGTCGTCAAGTCCACCAACATCTCCCCATTTTATATTCGGAGATTCAACTAAGACCTCGCGCATTGCCGACGGCCGAACGCTTTTCAAAGCGCTTTCAAAATCTTCTTGCCTGATAATTAATTTTTCCAAGACCTCTTTTGGAATTTCTTCTTGACTTTCTTCAAGTTTTAATTCTGGCAAAAATTTTCTCAAAACATTCATTGCTGCTTCTTTTGTCAAAGAACTTAAATCAGCACCGACAAATCCGTGAGTTTTACTGGATATTTCTTTTAACATCCCTTCTAAAAAAATTGAAACAATTTTTTCCTTTTCTTTTGCAGGCAAACTTTTGAAAATTTTCTCGTCCTCTTTTTCGTCGCCTTTGAATTTTAATATAATTGAATTTAGATAAGTTAATTCTTCTCTATTATTTTCAATTTCTTTTTTTTCTTGTTCTTTTTTTTCTAAATTTTTTACATTATCTAACTGAGATCTTATTTCTTTTATTTTATTTTCAATTTCTGCATATTTTTCTTCCAGATATATTTTTTTAATTGGATAATCTAAAGGCATCCCTCGAGTGTGAATTTTCAAAATAGATAATCTTGATTTTTTATCTGGAACTCCAATTTGCAATTCCCGGTCAAATCTTCCAGGTCTACGCAAGGCCTCGTCAAGAGAATTAACTCTATTTGTCGCTCCGATTACAACAACTTTTCCGCGAGATTTCAAACCGTCCATCATTGTCAAAAGTTGAGAGACAACTCTTCTTTCAACTTCCCCCTGAACCTCTTCTCTTTTCGGAGCAATAGCATCAATCTCATCGATAAAAATAATTGCTGGCGCGGTTTTTTCTGCTTCTTCAAAAATGTCTCTAATCTTTTTTTCTGACTCTCCGTAAAATTTGGACATAATTTCTGGGCCGTTTAATAAAATAAAATTTGCATCTGTTTCATTCGCGACTGCTTTTGCTAAAAGTGTTTTTCCTGTTCCAGGAGGACCGTGAAGCAAAACTCCTTTTGGGGGCTCGACTCCTAATTTTTCAAAAAGTTCTGGGTGCTTCATTGGAATTTCTACCATCTCGCGAATTTTTTTTACTTCTTCTGTAAGTCCGCCGATATCTTCATAGGTTATATCTGGAATTTTTTCTTCTGTTAAATCAACTCCTTTAGAATTCAAAACTACTTCAGTGTTTTCTGTTATAACAACTGCTGTCGACGGATTTGTATTTACAACTAAAAATTTTATTTGAGTTACTCCCCCGCCTAAATTTCCAAACATGTTTCCGAATTCTTCTCCAAAAATATCTCCGAATCCTGCGCCCATTCCCATTTCTGAAAATAAATCTTGTCGACGCTGAACCCCTCCTAAAACCACGATGTCACCTTTCACTAACGCTCTTCCCAATAAACCTTGTCGCAAACTTTCTGGATTTCCCTGAACCATAATATTTTTTTGAGCAGGCGCGATAATTATTTTTTTTGCTTCTTTTATAATCGCCTTTTCAATTGAAACTAAATCCCCTATTCCGACTTTTGCGTTTCTTCTTAAAATTCCGTCGATGCGGATTATTCCAGAACCAATATCCGAGGGATAAGATTTGTCTGCGATCGCTACACTTTGTTTTTTTCCTTTTATTAAAATTACCTCTCCTCTTCTGATCCCAATTTTTTCCATCACGCTCGGATCTAAACGCGCAATTCCTTTATACGCGTCGTCAGGCAGAGATTCCACAACTTTTAATTGAATTTGATTTTTCATGCGAAATTTCCTCTGGAAACAAGCAGACAGAAAATTTTTTCTGAAAAATTTTCTGGATGTTTACCAAATCTTTTTCCGTCGGTGATTTGGGAAAGACAAAAAACTTCTGGTTTTCTGTATTCAAAATCTTTAATAGCAATCTGTGTGAATGCGCAGCTGAGATTTTGAAATCGTTTTTTATTTATTTGAATTTGATTTTTCATTGTCTTTCGTTTAGCAATTTATTAAAATTTAAACTTAATCTTCCAAAATCTTCAAAACATAATCTTACCATTTTGTTCATTATTTTTTCTTGATGTTGCATATAATTTACAATTTCCATCGGAATTGAGACCGCGTAACTATTTCCTACCAATCTCATCTTTACAACAAATTGTTTATTTTTTAAGTTTATAAATTTTAAATATTTTTCTTCATCAATAGGATGGATTATTTTTTCCCCGCATTTTGCACAGATCATAATGCGAAGCATAAATCCTTTTCTTTCTATCTGCGACTTTTCCATTGGTTTATCGCAGTTCTTGCACAAAATTTTTTGGTCAAATATATCTGTCATTTTTTTGAAAATCTCAATCGCGTCGACGAATCGACGCGACTGGGATAAAAGAGGTTATCTTGTATACATTCTGTATACACAATAAATATATACTATTTAAATGTTTTGTTTAAAATTTTTTCAATAACTTTTCCATAAAACTAATTTTCCAAAAGAATCTCGCAAAAATAAAGTGTCTCCTGACTTTGTCCAGACATATTCTTCATTTTTCCAAAAAAGTTTTTCTTTTGTATTTGTAAAATTGCCGACGACAATTTCCACTTTTAAGTTTTTCATTAAAACAAAATTTTCAAAAAAGAATTTTTTCCTTCCTTCATCTTTTATTTCCCAATTATCCAAATCGCAATCAAAATCGCAAATATTTTCAAAAATTATTTTTTGTGATTCAACATTAAATTCTTTTAAGACAACACAACTTGCGCATTTGTCAGAAGATTTTTCGCATAAATTTTTGTTTTCCTTAATACAACTTTCCCAAGCAGAATAAAATTTAGGATAATATTTGTCTTTTCCAGACGGAAAATAAAAATTTGCAAACCCCATTTCAACAATTTTCAAATTCACATTCTCGTCGAGAAAAACATACGCAAGCATTCTTTTGTATAAATCATATTTTTCTTTTCCAAATTCAAGTTCAACGCTTTTGTTTAAAACTTTTTTTGATAAAAATTCTTTTGATTCAGTATAATATTTCTCGCCTTTTTCAGGGGTGTTGATTCCGAGAAGACGGACAGAAGTTTTGTTAACAACAAGCGTGTCTCCGTCGATAACTCGTTCAACTAAAAAAGTTTTTGATTCATCAAAAAAATTTATTAAAACAGAATCCAAAAAAGAATAATTAATTGATATTAAAACAAAAATTAAAAATAAAAGCAAAAGAGAATTTCTTTTTTTATTCATTAAATAAAAATGAGAAAGAAGTATAAATAATTTTGCAGAATATAAAAGGTGTAGGGAAAAGAACCGAAGTTCTCATTACCGAAGTAATGTCCCTACGTTGGTTTTAAGATTAAAGAGTATTTAAGTTTTGTGTTTTAAAAAAAATATATTTTGCAGAACAACAATCTTTTAAGAAGAAGATGTCTAAATTAATTTATGAAAAGAGAAAGACCATCGTGGGATGAATATTTTTTAAAACAGGCGATTCTGACTTCAGAGAGGGCAAGTTGTTTGAAAAGAAGAGTTGGGGCAGTTATTGTAAGAGATAAAAGAATTTTAGCGACAGGTTATAACGGGGCTCCGAGAAATGTTGATCCTTCATGTTTTGATAATGATAGTTGTTTAAGAAGAGAAAAAAATATTGAACATGGAAGAGATAAAGATTTATGTATGGCAGTTCACGCAGAAGCAAATGCATTTTACCAAGCAGCAAGAGTTGGAACTTCTATAGAAGGGGCGATACTTTATGTAACAACTTTTCCTTGTATAAGTTGCGCAAAAGGAATTATCTCAACAGGAATAATCCAAGTTAATTATTTATTTGATTACTACGGCGAACAATATGATTTTTCAAAATTATTATTAGACAAAGCAAAAATTGAATTAAGAAAATTAGAAATTCCCAAAAGTATTTCATTAACAGAAGAAGAATTAAAATTGCTGAGATAAAATGAAATATCAAATTCAAAGACAAGAAAGAAAAAATTGGTGCGTGGTTGCTTCGCTTCAGGCCGTGCTTTGTCGTCGAGGAATTTGCGTTTCGCAAGAAGAAATTTCAAGATTGCTTCCATTTAATAAAGAAGGGGTTGTGATGAAAAATATATTTTAATTTCCGCTTGAGCCAAAACCTTTTTGTTCTCTAGAAGTTCCATTTAATTCTTCAACAATTTCAATTTCTGCTTTTTCAAATTTGTTAAAAACTCCTTGTGCTATTTTGTCCCCTGGATTTATTTCAAAATTTTCTTGACTATAATTTATTAAAATAATTCCTATCTCTCCTCGATAACCTGCATCAATTGTTCCAGGAGAATTTAAAATTCCAATTCCTTTTTTTATGGCAAGCCCGCTTCGCGGACGAATTTGAAGTTCATATCCATCGGAAAATTCAATCGCGATTCCAGTTGAAACCAAAGCTCTTTCTCCTGGTTTTAAAAAATATTTTTCACAAGAAAAAAAATCAACCCCTGCGTCGTTGTGATGCGCGTAACCCGGAACAATTGCGTTTGATTTTAATTTTTTAATTTTTACCTTTAACATTTTTTAATTTGATTTTCGCGGTTTAAATATTTTTGTATGTTTTTTCAAAACATTTAAAACTTTGATTTCATTATTTCAAATATGATAAAAACAAATTTAGAAAAAGCGTTTGACAAAAAAGCAGAAATAAAATTTTCAAAAGAAGAAGAAATCGGTTATCACAAAGGCGCTTTGACGACGCTGGTGAACGAAAGAAACGAACTTTTCAAGATGTTGCAGATTGTTGAATCAATAATGCAAAGTCATATCAAACGACTTGAAGAACTTGGAGTGAAAATTCAGAAAAAATAAAAGATTATTAAAATGAAAACAAAGAAATTGCTTAAAATTTTCGCATCTCAATCACAGCAAGCTACGAATTATTGCGCAAATTTTTTTCTAAGCAACCCCACAATTTCTGTCTTTTCAATTTGGTGTCGTAGCAAGCTACGGGGTATTAACCCAAATTGAAAACAAAAAATTTGATTTGGATAATTTTGGTTGTTGTAATCGTCATCGGTGTTTTAGTTTTTTTAAAAATGCGAGCAACAGGAAATGCAGTTGAGTCAGGAAAAATAAATTTTCAGCAATTGACTTCAACGCAAAGACAAAAAGTTATTCAAGAAATTACTTCAAGCAGTTTGTTAAAAGAACTTCCTGAAAAAGCAGTTATCTCAGTAAGATTTTTTGATTTTAAAAATAATGAAAAAATTTGGCAAGATGAAATTTTAATTGGAAAAAATGGATTTGTCGACTACGGAATTCCTGATTTTTACATAATCATTCATTCAAAATATATTTCAGATTTCAATAATAATTTATGTGAGGTTTTTGGAAGAGCAAATAAAAATGGGGACTTAAGATTTTTTACAGAACAGAACAAAGCAAAACTTTTAATTAAGTATGCAAAAGTTTTGAAATATAAAAAATGTTTGAGTGGTTAGGAAGTTTTTTAAGCAAGAAAATTTTAAGAAAATTATGTGGGTGTGCTAGAG
>CAYVCF010000001.1:47416-47561 GCA_964450135.1 Candidatus Woesearchaeota archaeon | reverse complement strand
TTAGGAAGTTTTTTAAGCAAGAAAATTTTAAGAAAATTATGTGGGTGTGCTAGAGTGGTCAAATAGGCAGGACTTAAGATCCTGTGGCTTAGTGCCTGCGCAGGTTCAAACCCTGTCACCCACATTCAAGATTGAACAATTAAAT
>CAYVCF010000001.1:28693-47316 GCA_964450135.1 Candidatus Woesearchaeota archaeon | reverse complement strand
AAAAAGTGAAATCTTGTTAGGATTTTAATTTGCAATTCGGTTAAAATTAAATATTCTTTCGGTGTCTGCGTTTGGTTCAACGAGAGTTTTCACGAGCAATTGCCTCAAAAATAAAAAAGCGAGTGGGGGCTCGAGCACCCTGTCACCCACATTCAAGATTGAACAATTAAATAAAAAGTGAAATCTTGTTAGGATTTTAATTTGCAATTCGGTTAAAATTAAATATTTTTGTTTTCAACAACAATCTTAAAAACTCTTTTTGCATTTACAAATTATGCAAGAGGTGACAAATTTAATTTTAGAAATAGAAAATATTTATATTTTGCTTTTATCTAAATTACCGACGATGTTTGCGGAATTTTTAAACTTTTTTTTGCTTGTTTTGTTAATAGTTCTTTACTCAATTTTTATTTGGCATTTTTATCGTCTTCTATCAAAAAAAGATATTCTCCAATTAAATCTGAATCAGTATAATAAATATCAAGACGCATTTCTTGTAAAAATTGTCGCAGGGTTTTTATATCTTATAGAATATATTTTAATTTCTCCGCTTTTGATTTTCGCAGGATTTGTCTGCTTCACGATTCTTATAATCCTGATGAACGAATCTTTAAGCATTGCAAGTTTGCTTTTAATTTCTGCCACAATTGTCGCATCAATAAGAATAACCGCATATTACAAAGAAGATTTGTCAAGGGAAATAGCGAAATTTTTTCCATTTACCCTTTTAGGAATTTCGCTGATCAATCCTAATCTATTTGACTTGAACAGAATATTTGCGCAGATTCTTTCTATTCCTTCTTTATTTAATCAAGTTGGAAATTATCTTTTATTTATAATTTTTATAGAAATAATTCTCAGATTTTTTAGATTTATTTTTTATCTTTTTTCCGACGAGAAATGATTATCTAAACTTTTTTACATCTACCTTTTTACAAAACATTTCAATCGGACATTTACTGCAAAAAGGAGAGACCGGTTGACAAATTTCTCTGCCGAACTGAACAAAGATTGCATTAAATCTTTGCCAATATTTTTTTGGAATTATTTTCATTAGTTCAATTTCTGTTTGTTCAGGAATTTTTGTTTTTATCCAGCCGAGCCGATTTGGAATTCTGTGACAATGAGTATCAACAGGAATTACTAATTTGTCAAATGCAAAATTTAAAACTATGTTCGCTGTTTTTGGACCAACCCCCTTTATTAACAAAAGTTTTTCTTTTTCATCAGGAACTTTTGAATTAAAGTTTTCAATCAAGGTTTTTGAGACCTCTTTTAGAGTTTTTGCTTTTTTGTGATAATGTCCAGAAGAAAAAATTAATTTTTCTAATTTTGTTGTCGGTAATTTTAAAATTTCTTTTGGAGTATCTGCGACTTCAAATAATTTTGCAGAAACTTTTTCAGTGTTTTCATCACGAGCTCTTAAACTCAACAAACAAGAAATTAAAATTTTAAACGGGTCTTTTTTTTCTGCAACCCTCATTCTGTTTAAAGTAGTTTTCTCGTCGCTAAAATATTTTTTCGAAAGAATTTCAAGAATGGGGAGGATTGAAGAGGGCATCTTAAATCTCATTCATACATTTAATTTTATTTTTCCTTAAAATTTCCGTCGCTGTTTTTATACTTTTATCTCCGAGAAAATATGCAACAACTTTTTTATTATTTTTTTTCACAAATTCTGAAATTATTTCTGCAGTTTTTTCTGGCTCTGACATTTTTTGCGGAGTAAAAATTACTACGATTGTTCCTTTGAAATTTTTGTGTTTTTCTAATTCATTTTTATAATCATTTGCCGTCGCTGTTCCAAGAATATCAATTGGTTTTTGAACAATTTTATTTTCTGAAAAATAATCTGAAAGCAACGCACCAACTCCTCCTGCGTTTGTAATTAAAATTAATTTTTTATTTTTTAGGTGAACTTCTTTTTTTCTAATAGAAAAAATTTCTTTTGTAGAATTATCTAATTCTACATTTGCTTGCTTAAATGCTCCTTGATAAATTTCAAAGTCCGTCGCCAAACTTCCAGTGTGGCTTAATGTTGCTTGCAAACTTTTTTCTGTTTTTCCAGATTTAATTGCAATAATTTTTTTCTTAGAATTTCTACATGTCTGAATAAATTTTTTCCCATTTTTTATTTTTTCAATATATAAAACAATTTTTTCTGTGTTTTTGTCTTCGTCAAAATATTTTATCCAGTCGGAAAAATCTAAATCAGACATATTTCCTAAACCTACAAATCCAGAAAAACCTTTTTTTAACTCAGATAAATAACTCCACAATGCCCCGCTTTGGCTAATGAATGCGATGTTTCCTTTTTTTGGAAAAGAATTTGCAAAAGTGCAATCGAGATTTAAAAAAGGATTCACAATTCCAAAACAATTTGGTCCGAGTAAATTTATTCTATATTCTTTTGCGATTTCAATTAATTCATTTTCTTCTTTTTTATTTCCAATTTCTGAAAATCCCGATGATATAACTATCACATTTTTAATTTTATTTTTCCCGCATTCAATTAAAGAATTTTTTACAAAATCCGAAGGAATAGCGATTATTGCTAAATCAATTTTTTTAGAATATTTTAAAACAGAAGGATAACATTTTTCTCCATGAATGTATTTATGATTTGGGTTAACTAAAATCAATTTTCCGCAGAATTTTTTCAGTTTCTCGAAGAGAATTCCTCCAACTTTTTTTTCATCTTCAGAAACCCCTATTATTGCGATTGAACTTGGATTGAAAAAAGAATTTAAATCACGACTTTTCATAATTTATCTCAGCAAGGTTTATATAAATAGGTTTTGTTTTTATCTTATGAAAATTTTTACAGAAAAAGAAGCAGAAAATTTTTTGAAAAAAAATGGATTTGAAATTTTTAAGGGGGTTTATCTTCATAAAGAAAAAGAATTGAAAGAGGTCTTGCAAAAATTTCAGTTTCCTGTTGTAATGAAAGTTTCTGGAAAAAAGATTATTCATAAAAAGAGAATAAATGGAGTTATCGTCGGAGTTTCAAATTTTAAACAAGCTTTGAGAAATTTTAGAAGATTAATTAAAATAAAAAATACTGAAGAAATTTTAATTCAAGAGCAAGTAAACGGAAAAGAATTTTTTTTAGGAATAAAAAAAACACCAGAGTTTGAACATGTTTTGGTTTTTGGAAAAGGCGGAACAGATGTTGAAGAAAAAAAAGAAGTTGTTTTTAGAGTTTGCAGTGTGCTTGAAAAAAAAGATGTTCAAAAAATGTTCAAAGAATTAAAAATTGAAAAAAATTTATGTTTGGAAAAAAATATTTTTAAACTCTGTGAATTAATAAAAAAATTTCCAGAAATTTCAGAATTAGATATTAATCCTTTTATGTTACAGAAAAACCGCGTCGGAAAAATCGCAGACGTGAGAGTAATTTTTGAATAAGTTTATTAATCTCTCTTTTCATTTTAAAATATGGATGTTGTTTTGATTGGAGTTTCTGACAGAAGTTGTCTTTGGAGACATGGAAAAATTAAAGAAAAAATTATTCAAATTTTGTTAAGGACTACGCAAAATTTCTTGCAGAAAATTTTGACAATTTAATTGTGACTCCAGATGATGGAGTTTACACTGATATTGCCATTGAATTTGGAAAAATAAAAAATAAAAAACCAATTGCATTTTATCCTAACAAAGATATTTTTTATGGTTATGAACATTTGAAACCAAATTTTAAAAATTATGAAATAAAACCTATTGACGGGACTGGTATAAACTCAACGCGGACTTAACAAAACAAGCATTAACAATAATCTGTCTTGGATTTTCTCCTGGAGTTTTAATTGAAGGCAGTTTTATAAAATACCATCAAAAATACGGAAGTCACAAAAATCCAAAACTGAAAAACATTTTCTGGTTAATCGACGAGAGATGCATTGAAAATAAACTCCCAAAATCATTTGAAGAACAAATAAATAATCTGCATTATTATTCAAATTTTAAGGAATTGAAAAAATTAATTGAAATGCAAAATAAAATAATTAAGTAATTTTTCACCACAAAATTCTTCTCTGGTCTTTTTTTTCTTTGTAAGAACGCGGAACATAAATTTGTTTTTTTGTTTTTGGGTTTAAACCAGTGTAATACATGCATGTTGAATTTGTCATGGGGGTTGGCGTGAAAATCTGAACTGCTTCGCTATTTTTTAATTTTTTAATTTTATTTGCGAGTTCGTAAGCATCTTTCATTGTTGAGCCAGGATGCGCAACCATAAAATAAAACGAGAGCAAACCACATTCTAATTTTTTAAATTTTTGAATAAACTCGTCGAGGTTTCCTTTATTTTTGTTCATCAGTTCCAAAACCTTTGGACTGACATGTTCTGGCGCGATTTTTAATTTTCCTGAAATGTGATTTTTTATTTCTTTCAAATATTCTTCTGTCGCTAAATCATATCTTATCCCGCTTCTAATATAAAAATTTTTCACGCCATTAATTTTTTTTATTTCTTTCATAAGATGAATTAATTTTAAATGCGACCTATCCAAACTTTTGCAGTCAATGCAATTTTTTTCACACTTGTTGCAATCCATTCCATACATATTCGCAGAAGGTCCGCCAAGATCGTCGACATTCCCTTTGAAATGGGGAAGAGTTGTCAAATATTTTATTTCTCTTAGAATTGATTCTTCAGACCTTGAAACAATTTTTCCAGATGACATCAGACGCAAAGAACAAAAATTGCAATTACCGATGCAACCTCGATGGGTCACTACGCTGAATTCAAACCCTTTCAAATAATCAACCGAAATTTTTCTGGTGAAAGGAAGCTCGTAATATTCGTCCAAATCTTTTGAAGTATATTCTGGAAATGAATATTGCAGGATGTAAAAATTTTCTGTTTTTTGCGCTAAATTTTTGTTGTTGTCGAGGGCATTTTGCATGTCGCAGAATTTTTCTTTTAATTTTGAAACTTGTTCGTGGCTCGGAAGTTCTGTAAAATTTTTCGGAAGTTCTCGAGATTTAATACAAGTTCCTTTAATTCCTTGCAGAGATTTTTTCCCCGAGATTTTTTTTGCAATTTTTAAACATTGTTTTTCTCCATAACCATAAACCAAAATATCTGCGCGCGAGTCAAACAAAATTGACTTTCTTAATTTATCTTGCCAATAATCATAATGCGTGAATCTTCGTAACGAACTTTCTACTCCACCGACGACGATTATTGAATTCTTGAAATTTTTTCTAATCCAATTACTGTAAACAATCACTGTTCTATCTGGAATTTCTTGTTTGTAATTTAATTCTTTTTTTTCTTCTCGCTTTTTTTTAAGTGCAGTGTAATTTCTCAACATTGAATCAATGCTTCCTGAACTAATTCCGAAAAATAATTTTGGTTTTCCAAATTTTAAAATATCTTTTTCGTTTTTCGGAATTTCAATTACTCCAACTGAAAAATTATTTTTTTCCAAAAGTCTTTTCAAGATTGCAATTCCACAAAGAGGGTGGTCGCAAAATTTTTCTCCTGAAATAAAAACCACGTCGTATTGTATCATTTATTTTAAAGTTAATCAGGATATTTAAAGAATTGGAAAGAAATAAAATGGTTTATTTATTTGTGAATAGCGACTTCTAAAAGTTTAAAAACGAACTTAAACAAATAATTTTATGCCCCGTTAGTACAGAGGCCAAGTATGCAGCCCTTTCAAGAGCCCTTTCTTTTCTTTTAGAAGAAAAGAAAACCCGTCGGGTAAAGAAAAGAAACCGAAACTTTTCGATGCTCGAAAAGAAGAAAGGCTGTGACCCGAGTTCGAATCTCGGACGGGGCGTAAAATCTTTTTGGCATTTTAATGAGATGTACAAACTTAATACAGATTACTTTTAAGAGTAATTTGTTTTTGTATATCATGAAAATCGATCCTTACAAACACAAAGAAAGATATTTGAAATAAAAAAAATCTGTGAAAATAAAACATTTGAAGAATCAAAAGAAAAAATTTTAGATTATCTAAAAAAATATCACAATTCTGATTTAATCGGAATTTATATTGATTCAGTAAATCTTGCTTGGAAGAAAATAGAAAATGAATTTTTATTCCCAATTGAAGAAGAAAAGTTTGGGCAAGCGTTAGAATTTTTTAAATATCTAAATTGGTTTGAAGGAATTTTAATGGATACAAAAACTTTTGTATTTGAATTTAAAGATGTAGAATTTGCCCTTGTTAAATCTGGAGGGTTTAGTTATTTTGAAGCAGAGATTCTTGAAGATAAAGAATCGCATGTAAAAGAATGTTTGGAAAAAATAAAAAATGCGTGTAAGGAAATGGGAATTGAAATTTTTCAAGATAAAGAATTTACCGATTTAATAAACAAAATGAATCAAAGAAAAGATCGAAAATTTAATATGAGAGAACAGACATTTGAAGAGATTAGAGAAAGATTCAAAGAATATTTTTAATTGAGGTGAAGGAGAAAAATTGGAAAAGAAACCTCTTACACCAAGAACCACAATTAACAGCGAAGGAAAAGTTCACTACAGCGAAAGCTTTCAGGCATGGAATACAATCAAATTAAAAAAAGAATTGTTCAGTGAATTTCCGCAACTAAAAGAAAAAAGATCTGCGTTTTCGTACAAATTAATTTATCATCGAGATAAAAAAGAGTTGGAAAAAACAATTAATGTTTTAATTAAAAATAAATCTACCCCGCTGTTATTATTTTTGTATAAAGAAGACTAGGTGACCACAAAAAAGAAATATTTATAAATGTGGGCACCCTTGTTTTATTATGTATGTCGAAGAAAGAAAATCAAATGGCAAAATAAAATATTACTTGGTTTATTCTTATCGCGAAAAAGAAAATATAAAAAAAATAAGAAAATATCTAGGAGTTAATTTATCTAAAGAAGAGTTAAAAAACTCTGAAGAAAAAGCAAAAGAAAAAATTTCAGAAATATTAGAAGAGGTTAGCACAGAAGTTTTTAATTTTAGATTAACAAAAAAACAATTAGAAATACTAAATAATTATAATAATGAAATAAAAATTTTCCATTTGAACGAAAAGGAATGGATGAACTTTACAGAAGATTTTGTTTATAATACAAATGCTATCGAGGGTTCTACAGTTCAATTAGAAGAAGTAAAAGAAATTATCGAGGGCAAAAGACCAAAAGATGACGAAGAATTGGAAGCGAAAAATGTAGCCAAAGCAATTAATTATATAAGAAATACAAAAGAAGATCTTTCAATAAATTTACTCTTGAAGTTGCATAAAATTTGTTTTGATGGGACAAAATCTTTTGCAGGAAAATTTAGAAAAGTAAATGTCGTAGTCGCAAATTCTCGAGGAGAAATTGTCCATTCCGGAGTTCCTAAACAAGAACTTCAAGAATATTTAAACGAATTTATTGAATGGTATCAGAAAAATAAAAAAAAGTTTAAACCCCTTGTCTTAGCGTCGATAATTCATAATCAATTCGAGCACATTCATCCATTTCAAGACGGAAACGGAAGAGTCGGAAGATTAATTCTAAATTTTATTCTTTTGAAAAATAATTACCCTCCGATAAACATAACTTTAGAAGACAGAGCAGAGTACTATCAAACTTTGCAAGAATATTCAAAAAAAGATAATTTAAAACCAACTCTAAATTTTTTAATAAAGCAATATAAGAAAACGCTTAAACAGGTGACTACGAAAAATAAAAAATAAAAATTGTGGGCACTCACAAAATATTTATAAAGGTATATACTATGTATATACTATGGAAATACAAGAACAAGTTGTAAGAAAGGTTACATTAATCGGAAACGGGGCGCATATTTTTACGCCAAAAGAATGGCTTAATGAAAAAGTTTTAGTTGTAAGACTTGAGAAAAAAAGCGTTAATGAAAAAATTTTAGAAATTTTATCCCCCTATTTAGATAAAGTTATTTGCATTCTTTTATATGGAAGTTATGCAAGAAATGAAAACACCGACGAATCTGACATTGATGTTTTAGTTATAACTCGAGAAAAATTCCAAATTGATAAAAAAAGCGACGTTGATTTTCTGATTGTTCCAGAAGAATCTTTGGATTCGGCAATCAAAATAAATTCTTTAATGATGTATTCTATTTTCAGAGAAGCAAAACCCATAATGAATAGCAAATATTTTGAGAAATTAAAAAAAATAGAGGTTAACACAAAATTATTTTTTCCATTTTTTAAATCAACAAAAGAGTCAATAAAATCAAGTCAAGAAATAATTGAACTTGATAAAAAAACAGGGGATCTCGCATCAAATAGTGTTATCTATTCTTTAATTTTAAGATTGAGGGGCGTGTTCATAATAAAAAACATACTTAACAAAAAAATGTATTCAAATAAATTATTCAAAGAATGGATAAAAAATAATTGTAAAGTAGATTCTGAAAAATTATACAAAATCTATCAAAAAGTTAGATCTGGAAAAAAAGAAAAAGACAAAGCGATTATATTTGAAGAAGAGAAGTTGATTAGTTTTCTTAAAGAAGAACTTAAAAAGTTAGAGATCCTTGTCAAGAAGAATGGTAAATAGAAAAAAGCGATTAGCAAAAGGAATAAATTCGTTAAACGAACAAATTGAATTTCATCTAGAGAAAAAGAAAATTGCAGAAGAAAGTGGAAACGAAGAACTTGTAAATTATTATAATAAAGAAATTGAAGCTAAGAAAAAAACAAAAGAAGAAAAAGAAAAAATCTTGAAAAAATGAAAATTGTAGGCACCTATATACTTCATCTCGACAATATTTAAAAATCATTTCCATCACACAACAACGATGATAAAAAATTCAATTAAAAAATATGACAGATTCTCACGAAAGTCATCGACTTATATCTTATGCGGACTGGGCGTTTATAAATTTCTTATAAACTTTTGTCTCTTTACTTTTTAGTAAATCTTCTGCGTTTATAAAAATAAAAAAGAAAAAGATTAATCTAATTCGTCAAGGAAAGTATCAAATTCGCCGTCTTCTTCTTCAGATTCAAATTCGTCTGTCATTTTGCCTCTTTTGAAAAGATGTTTATGTTTTTGTAGAGAATATTTCCTTTTTAAATATTTCTGCATTCAAATTTTCTTTGCCGACGACAACTTCCAATTCTTTTATTATTTTTTGGGAGTGAAAAAAATTATTTCAAAAAATATTTAAAGCCCATTTGCTTAATTTAATCGTAAAAAGGGGATTTGTATTGCTGATTATTGCCGGAATATTTCTCTTTCATCTTGCGTTTGCTAATGAAATTTTATTGAAAAAATTGGAAACGCAATAGGAAATGTTTTTGAAGGAATAGAAAATTTTTTCAGCGAATTATTTAACGACGAAGAAAACGAAAATGTAAAAGAAAACTCTGAAACAGAAAACACACAAACAAATTTACAGAATAAAGAAATTGCCTAAAATTTACGCGTCTCAATCATTTGCGACCCAAACTTGTTTTTTATTCATAATTATTTTTAAAAATCGTCCTCTTCACTTTTTGTGGAGCAAAGATATTTCAGTTAAATATTTAAACGAGTTTGTCTATTAAATAAAATGCCTATAGATAAAGAAGAAAAATTTGTGAGCAAGGTAAAATATGTTGGGGTTTTTAATTTTTCTAATTTCTATAATTTTTGTTATAAATGGCTTGGTGAAGAATTTGGGCTTGACATTGCTGAAGATAAATACACTGAAAAAATATCAGGCGACTCAAAAGAAGTAGAAGTAAAATGGACTTGTGAAAAAAAATTAAATGATTATTTCAAATATATTATTAAAGTTGAATTTAAAATTATTGGGCTTACAAAAGTTGAAATTATGCAAGACAACAAAAAAATAAAAACAAACAGCGGGAACATTGAAGTAAAAGTAAAAGGGCTTTTTCAAAAGGATTACGAAGGAAAATTCGACACTTCTGTCACAAAACAATTCTTAAGAGGAATTTACGAAAAATGGGTAATCAAGTCAAACATAAAAGCGCTTGAAGACAAATTAATTGAAAAATGCGACGAGTTCTTAACAGAAGCAAAAGCTTTCTTGGATTTGGAAGGAAAGAGATAAATTAAGAAGATTTTAATGTACAGCATTTATCTTTTAATATGGACGAATTATTTGAAAAAGAAGAATTTATTCTTTTAATGAAAAATTATTCAAAAGAAAAGGTTGAATTTGGAAAAGATTTGGATTATTTATGTTTTAGAAATAATTGTAAAAAAGAAAATTTTTTAGAAGATTTATTTTGTTATGAAAATCTAAATGTTGTGGTAAAACAAAAAAGAAATAACGAAGAGAGATTTGTGTTGTATTATATTTATTCAGAAAAAAGAGGAAGAGCCTATGTATTGAAATTTTATGCGGATAAAATCAGAGTAATTACAATTTACCCTCTTGGAAATAAAACATTGAGAAAATATAATAAAAGAAAGTTTAAAAATACAGAAGGGTTAAGATAAATATGGAATTCAAGTTTGTATATGACGAAGAGAATGATGTTTTGTCTATTTTTAATTTTGAATTTAAACCAAGTGAATCTGTTGAAATTTCAGAAAATATAATTTTAGATATAAACAAAGAAGGTTTTGTCGTCGGTTTGCAGATATTAGACGCGAGCGAATTTTTTTATAATTTTGATAACAGAATGGATAAATCTTATTTAAAAAATTTAGAAAATGTTGAACTAAAAGATAAAGAATATAGGAACAATTGGTTTATTATTTTGTTAATGAAGTCAAAAGGGTTTGAGGTAATTCAACCGCCAATGCCTTTGTTAAGAAAAAGCGAATACAAAAGTCCTTTGTTGTGTGGGAATTAAATTCATTTCTAAAATATTTTCAATTTATTTTACATTAAATATAGAAGAAATAGGTCTCAGTAAGTCAATAGGCCCATAGTGAATTGCAGTTTGTATCATCACGATCAAAATGATTAAAGAAAAAAGAATAATTATCAAATCTTTTAACCAAGGTTTATCTTTTTTTATTGTTCCTTTGGTAGTGTAACCTTTTCTGCCATTATCTGAATCAGAAAAAACCACGTTTCGGCCAATAATAATTTTTTCTAAAAAAGTAATTAAAAAATGTTGAAAAATTATAAAGATTGTAGAAAAGATTAATACCCAAATAAGAGTTTTCCAAATAATTGGATCTCGGGTAACCACTGCCTCAACCGAAGTAGTTACCCCCATAACTTGATTTACATCTATTGTATAGTTCGTCATTTTTTCAAACTCTCTTCAACAATTTTAATTTCTTCGTCAGTCAGTTCATAAAGTTTGTAGATCTCTTGATCAATTTCATAATCAATATTATTTATTTGTTGTTTTAGTCGTTCTTTTTCATTTCCTGCGATTTTGTCGTCGTGAAATTGTTTTTGAAGTTCAAGCATTTGATTGACAAGAGAAATAATTTTTTGTTCTTGTTGAAGAGAAGAGGGGAGACGAATGGGAATTTTTACTAAATCAACTCCCTTTAAATCCAAATAATTTCCTTGAAGATGAGACGCACCAAAATAACTTTTATAATAAAAATCGATTAATTTGGAATTAATTAATCCTAAAAGAAATTTTATATTTACTTTGTTTTCATTTAATTTAATGTAATAAACTCTATCAATTAAATTTAAGTTTTCAATGTCTAAATCAGCTATTAAATTCAAAACGGTTCTTGGTAAAATTATTTTTTCTCCTTCAAACTTTTCAGATTTTTTAATATTAAGTTTTTTATCATATTTTATATACTCACCATTCCATTTATGATTATATTTTTTAATATCTCTGCCCCTTATTGCTTTTTTAGAAAAATTGCTTTTTTCTTTAGAAATATAATTTTCTTGATTTGGCGGAATAACTCCTCGATAAACTTCCGCTATCTCTCCCAATAATATGGAATTTTTTTCTACCTTTTTTAATATTGGTTTGTTTGTCTCTCCTGCTTCTAAGGAAATTATTTTTTTATTATGTTCTTCAATATTTTTTCTGTCTAATAATTCATAATTAAATTCTTCAGAGAAAATAGATTCTTCTTTTATATTCCGTATAATTTTTATTTTATCTTTTTTGTTATTCTTTTCTAGAATAAAAATTATTGGATATGTCCCAATTCCATCAAAAACTTCAAGTTGAGAAACATCTAAAATATATTTTAAATTTGTATTTTCAAATATAAACTCTCTCAACTTTAATCCATAATCAGATACTAAAAATTTGTTTGGTGTAATAAATCCTATTAACCCATTTTTCTTTAAATTTAAAATTGCTTTTTCTATAAATAGAATGTATATATCATATTGATTTGAAGCGGAGAAATAATTCTTTTCAAAATATTTTTTGTCTTCAGGATTTAATAATTGACTTCTTACATAAGGCGGATTTCCGACGACAATATCAAATCCTCCTGCTCTGAAAATTTCTGGAAATTGTGCGTTCCAATTAAAAGATCTTTCTGAAACTTTTGCGTCGTCAATTAAACTATTTCCGCATTTTATATTTTCTAAAAGATTTGGAAGTCGCCGATTATTTAATTCTCTGCTTTCTCCTTCTAAACATTTTAATAATAAATTTAATTGCGCAAGTTCAACTGCTTTTTCGTCTAAGTCAACTCCGAAAATACAATTTTTTAATATTGTTGATTTTTGCGAAAAACTTAAATTAGGATTGTCTTCTCTAAAAGTATTCCATTTTTTAGAAAATTCTTTTTTGTTTAATTTTTCTTGAATAATATTACAAACTTCAACGAACGCTCTTGTTAAAAAACTTCCAGAACCGCAAGCAGGATCTAAAATTTTTACTTCTAAAATTTCGTCAATTGTTTTTTCTTTTAGGTATTCTCTAACCGTGTTTTTTATAATGTAATCAACAATATAAGAAGGGGTGTAATAAATTCCCATTTTTTTTCTTTTTCCCGACGACGAATCCAACTTTACTCTTTTTTCTGTTCCCGCCAAAATTGTCCCAAGATATTGTTCATAAATTGAACCAAATAAATCTCCGGGAATCAAATCAAACATATATCTTTCTTGAGTGTGCTCTAAACCAGAATAAAGAGTTTTTATTACTTTTTTTAAAATCTCGTCAGAAAAAAATCCATACTCCTCTAAAATCCCATTTGCAAAAAGTTTTGCATTATAAGTTTTATCAAATCTAACAAACTGATCTTTAATTAATGCCCATAAATTTTTATCTGTTTCTCCGTGTTGGACAGATTGCATTATTTTTAATAAAAAATCTTCTGCTTCTAATTTTCTATCCTCAACAGAACGCATAAAAATAAACCTATCAATTAAAATTTGCACAATCTCGTCGATATATTCATCTTTTAACGCAGTTCTTTTAGATTTTAATTCTGCAGAAAGCCAAGTTCTTATTTGCAACAAATCATCTAAAATTCTTTCATCAATTGCGACTGCGGTTTTTTTATCTTTTGAAGGAATTAATTTTTCTAATTCTTTTTTTTCAAAATTTTCTTTGCTCAAAAGCCAAAGTTTTTCAAACTCTTTTTCAAAATCATTTACTTCAATCCAAAATAATAAATTTTTATCTATGTTTTGTATGTTCGAAAGCGCGTGATAAACCCGAATTTGTTTAAAATTTGTAAGAACAGAAAATTTTATTTTTCTATGATAAGCGTAAGAAACTGCCTGCTTCCCCTCTTCTTCTTTCAATTGCACATTTGTCTTTTTTGCCTCTATAACTAAAACTTCTTGATTTTGATTTCTTAAAATATAATCTGCTCTTCCTCTTAAAATTTTTTCTTCTCTTTCCGCTTCTTTTCTCATATCCCACCCAAGCGCTTCAAAAAGGGGGTCAATAAATTCAGATTTAATTTGATTTTCTGATTTAGAATTTATTTCTTCTTTGCTGTATTTTAAAAATTCTTCAACTAAACTTTTTATTTTCTCTCTCGCTTCTTCTTTTCCCAACATATTCCTTTTAAGAAATTCTTATTTTTAATTCTTTGTCCTCGTCATCATATAATTTAAAAACATTCTTCCCTATAAAATAAAATGAATAAAAGAGGAGTTTTCGTAATCTTAATTTCCATTTTAATACTTGTAATCTTTTCTTTTGTCATTTATCAAAATTTTAAATCTGAAAAAAATTTTTTAACAGGATTAGCAATTTCAACTTTTCAACCAAGTTCTTCAACAGGAAACGATACTTACATCAGACAGGACTCTGGAATAAATTATTATTCAGCGACGACAATGAAAGTAGGAAAAACCGCAGGTGGTCTGGAATTCAGGCCATTGATAAGATTTGATCTTTCTTCAATCTCTTCTTCAGACACAATTCAGGAAGCAAAACTTCAATTATATTTAGAAACAACAACTGCAGAAAATTTTACAATCAAAGTTTATCGTGTAACCTCGTCGTGGAATCATTCGGCAACAAACTGGACTTCAAAAGATAACGCAACTTCTTGGGACACTGCAGGCGGGGACTATAATGAAGAAATAGCGTCTGTGGAATTTGGAAACATCACCGGAATTTATTACAACTTTACAATTAGTTCTTTAGCGCGTGGTTGGGTAAATGGGACTTATTCAAATTATGGTTTGATTTTAATTCAGTCAGATGCAAATAATAGTGAGATAAAAGAATTCTCGTCCTCAGAGTCCTTAACAGCGTCGCAAAGACCTTTGCTTTATGTTGATCATGTTTCAAATGCTGCGCCTTCAATTTTAAATTTAAGTACAGATACAACTTCGTCAAACCCAAAAGATGTCGGAGAAGCAGTTAATTTTTCAATTTCTTGGAATGACTTGGAAAGCGATACTGCGCAAGGATTTTTCTGCAACACAAGTTCTGCAAATATTTCTGGATGCAATGAAACAACTTTTTGCAACACCTCACTTGCTTTGACAAATCCTCTTTCTTGCTCTTACACAACTTTATCAACAAATAACAGAACGCAAAATTTTTGGGCAATTATTTGCGATGACACAAATTGTTCTGCAGTAAATCAAAGTCAGTTTTACATGAATCATCTTCCTGTTGCATTAGTAACAACACCGAACGGAGGAGAGACAGCAAATCAGTCCAATGGAAATTACACAATAAAATTTAATGTCAGCGACGCTGATTCTGATTATTTAACTGCGAATCTTCACTATGGAACTTCGCAAAACTCAACAACAAATTCAATTGCTTCAAATTTAAATTTAACGCAGAGGTGCGCAGACACAGACAATTTGACGACGACAACAAATAATTGTTCATATTCTTGGAACACGACTGGAATTTATGGAACAGGATTTTATGTTACAATAATTATTAATGATAGTTATGCAGTTGCAAACGATTCTTCAAATTCGGGTTTTAATATTTACAGCATTGTAGATTCAACTCCGCCGAGTATAACTGCGCAATGGGTTGAGGCATCTATTTATTCTGGAAAACAAACAAACATTTATGCAAATATAACTGAAGAAAATATCAACACTGTCTGGGCGTCGTTTAATTTCAGTGCGCCGAATGTAACTTTGTTAAATGATAGCACAGAAGTTTTCAATGCAACATTTACAGCTCCAAGAATTGGAAATTATAAATTTAAAATTTATGCAAACGACAGCGTCGGAAATTTAAATAATTCAATGGCTTGGACAGAATTCTCGACGACAAAACCTGTTGCGGTGAACCAGACACAAATTCTTCCTTCAAGCGCGCTTCCTTACCAAACTATACGTATGACTTCAGAATTAAATGCAACAGATAATCTTCGTGATGTTTATGCTTACCTGTATGTTCCGTCGGGATTTTCGTTCTTGAGCAATTATTCTCAGAATTCTTCAATTGGAAATTTAACCTCAAATCAAACAAAAACTGCAGAATGGTTTTTATCAACTCCGATAACAGAAACAACTTACAATTTGAATGTAACTTTTACAGATTATTATTCAAATCAGTGGAACACTTCTAACTCTGCAATTCAGGTTACGTCTTCAATCGGAGGAGGTTATGATTTATATATTTCAGGTTACCCAGAAGTTGAAACAACAGATAATTATTATGTTGAAGCATACTTTAAACAAAGCGGAGTTTATTCAAATCCTGATTCAATTTTTATCACGCTTGTCGACGCTGCTGGAAGCACAGTTGTAGGACCTGTCGCAATGACTTCAAAGTCCACTGGAATTTATAATTATAGTTATACTATCGGCGCGTCAGTTGTTGAGGGGCAATGGAAAACAATGGTGAATGCAACAGAAAGTTCAGCAAATTATTCTGACATTGAATTCTGGAAAGTTGTCGGAGGTCCGTTTGATGTTCGTTCAATTACCGTCGTGGATTCAACAATTTCTTCTATGAATATTTCAGTGATAACAGAAAACACCGGCGGAGCAAATAAGGACTTAACTCTGACTTGGAACTTGACAAGAGAAGACACTTCTGCAATTTTAGATTCTGGTTCAGACACTTTTATGGTTAGCGCAAATTCAGAAAAATTGTGGTCCGTAAATCCCGAGACATCTTATGTTGGCGCAGTTAGAATAACTTTTTTAGGAACTTATTCTGGAACAGAAAAAGCAGGAGCATATAAAACTTTTACAACAACTTCTGGAGGAACATGCGGGGACTTAACTTGTAACAATGGTGAGACATGTTCAACTTGTCCAGGAGATTGCGGAGCATGTTCATCTGGCGGAACTGGTGGGGGCGGTGGGGGAGGAGCAACAAAAAAATTTCCAGAAATAAATTTCACACAATATGAAAAAGAAATCTTGCTTACAAAAAATATTGAAAAAAATATTACCCTGAAAATAACAAATACAGGAAAAGAAAAAATGACAGATGTCTCTTTAGAACTTGAAGGATTAAATCCAGATTATTATAAAATAACTCCCTTAAAAATTGATTCAATCAGCGTCGGTGAAAGCGCAGAATTCGGAATATTATTTTTGATTCAGGATTTTGTCGGAGAACAAAATTTTAATTACGCAGTCAAATCAAAAGAAGTCGCAGAAAAACAACTCGCAAAAATAAATGTTCTTCAAGTTAAAGATTATTTCTTAGAGGAACTGAAAAGATTAAAAGAGAAAATTGAAAAATTAAAAATTTATGACGATAAAATTTTAGAATTAACCGAGTGCGAAAATCTTACAAATATTTTAGAAATGGAAATAGAAAAAGAAGAATTTATTAATGCAAAAGCTGATTTAGATAAAGCAGAAAAATGTCTCAAAAATATTGAAGACGAAATAAAAGAAGAGGTAAAAACTGCAAAAATAAAAATGCAAGGAAATATTTTTTGGATAATAACATGGGCGTTAATCGGAATTTTAATAATCGCATTATTTTTAATTATTTATTTTCTTTATAAAAAATTAGGAATCGTTGGATTTTTGAAATCTTCGCAAGAGAATTATCAGAATGTAAAACCAGAAAAAGTAAAAAGAAAAACATTTGACGAAAAATTAAAAGAGATTGAAGACAAGTTGAAGGAAAGTTAAAAATAATTTTTGTTTCTCAACGACAATTTGCAGATAAGTTGAAGAGGATAAAGTTAGCGACAAACCTTAATTCAAAATTTCAGAGATTAAATATTCCTTTATGAAAAATAAATTGCAAAGTATAATTTGGTTTGACTTGAGCCCGCGATTGCTAACGACGTAGACAAATAAATGCAATCGCAAACTCTCGGCTCCAAAGTCGCAAACTCAGAGAAACAAAATAAGAAAACCGCTTCGCGAAAATATTGGTGATTAGATTTTTATTCACTGAGCTCAACTTTCTTGCAAAAACTTTGTTTAATATTTTACCCTCAAGAATCACGAGTTAAAATTTCTTTTGTATTAATTGTTTTGCTCAAGATTTTTTCGTCAACGAAGTAAGAAAAAATTTAAGATAATTTTGCACGCAAGCACCTAATTTTTTATCAACCTATTTCTTTTCTTTATCTCTCAACGACAAAATTAAATCAAAGTTATATTTAGTTCTCTTTGAGAAATTTTGTTTGTGATTTCTTTAATGTAATTTGATTCCAAAGCAAAACCAATATTTTCTCCTCCGCCGATTTTGAAATTATTTATTCCCTGTTCTATTAATCCTAAAAAAAATCCGCGACATTTATTTTCAGTTTGAATTAATACTTTGCTTGTCGCGGTCGCTAAACTGAAAAGACAGAAATTGTCCGACAATTTCTTTATTCAAAAAACTTTTTTTGTCATCGGTGTTTTTCGAACACAGAAATCCCAAACAATATTTAAAGAATTTTTCGATGTTGCGGTTGGTTTACACGCGTATTTTTTTGGGAATCCAAAAACCCCAAAACAAAACCGCAGGGTTTTTTGATAATGCAACGGCAAATTTGAAGAATGGAAAAGATTAATTAGTTGTTCTTCTAACTTGTTATTAAACTTTGGTAGGATAATTTGTTGAATCATATCCTACCAAAGTATCTTGAGAATAACTATTTTTCGGTTTTAATTTTTAGAACTCCGGACAGAGCACAAATTCAGAAACCTTTAAAAGTAAAAATACTCTCGAACTTATATAGCGAGGTAGAGCAGCCTGGAGTGCTCGCAGGGCCCATAAAATTGGAGTTCGCTGAACTATGATTTGTTCAGAAATGTTTGATTTCGGACACCCTGAGGTCGTGTGGTTCAAATCCCACCCTCGCTATTTTTTAATTTGGGATTTGAACTTGTTCAAAACTTCAAATG
>CAYVCF010000001.1:14516-28593 GCA_964450135.1 Candidatus Woesearchaeota archaeon | reverse complement strand
AAGTCCCAGAAATTTTTTCTAAAATTTCTGAGTCCCACCCTCGCTATTTTTTAATTTGGGATTTGAACTTGTTCAAAACTTCAAATGTAACATCATTTGAAGTCCCAGAAATTTTTTCTAAAATTTCTGAGTCCCACCCTCGCTATTTTTTAATAAATTTGGGGGAACTTTTTAAATTCTTTTCCTCAAAATTTTTAAACCTAATTTTCCTTTTACATTTATGAAAATAAAAAAAGAGGAAAAAGAAAATCAAGAAAATTTTTTTAATGTTCCAAATATTATAACCTCATTCAGATTAATTTTAGTTTTTGTTTTTATCTATATGCTCTTTAACAAATTTGAAATTTATTACACTCTTTCTGTTTTTATCGTCGCTGCTTTGACAGATTGGTTTGACGGATTTTTTGCAAGAAAATTAAATCAGACCTCAGGGTTTGGGGCAAGAATGGATTACATTGTTGATAGAATTTTCACAATTCTCGTCGTGGGTTCGTTAATTGTTTATCTGTTTTTAGAAGGAATCTTGGAAAAAGAATTTAGTTTATTGCTTATGTCTGTATCAAGAGAAATTCTCGGAGCCCCTGGATTTTTAATTGCATTGATTAGAAAAAAAGAATATTATCACGTCAGATATATTGGAAAAGTCACGACATTTGTTCAGAGTTGTGCATTAGGCGCGATAATTCTCGGGGTTTCTTGGGCAATTTATCTCGCGATTGCAACTTGTGTTTTGGGAATTATTTCTGGTTTTACTTATCTAAAATATTCTTTAGAATAATTCATTTGCTATAATTTTAAAAACATTAATTTCTTAATTCATTCATGAAAATTTTAACCCTTCATGTTGATTACATAAGATTCAAGCCACTGAAAAAAGCTCTGAAAATAATTGAAGAACTTGCAGAACCGCAAAAAAAAGAAACAAAAGTTGAAGAGGCGCTTGCAGTTCTGACTGCAGTTGAAAAAGGAGATACAGACAGCAAAGGACTTGTTGAAAATATTGAAGAAATCGCAAAACAAATTAATGTAAAAAATATTGTTCTTTACCCTTACGCGCATTTGTCGTCGAATCTTTCGTCTCCTGAAGTCGCAATAAAAATTTTAGATGAAGCAGAAAAATTTTTGAAAAAAAAATTTAATGTGACCAAAGCCCCGTTTGGTTATTACAAAGAATTTGAATTAAAAGTTAAAGGACACCCTCTTTCAGAATTATCGCGAGAATTAAAATTTCAAGGAAAAGAATCAGATGAAAAATACGATGCTAAACAATTATTGAGAGAGATCTCAAAAACAAAATTAGATACTTCAAAATTAAAAGAAAACGATCACAGAATTCTAGGACAAGAAATGGATTTGTTTTCGTTTCACGACGTCGCGCCTGGAATGGTTTTTTTTCACAACAATGGTTTGATAATTAGAAATGCTTTGATAGAATTTTGGAGAGAGATGCACAGAAAAAATAATTACAATGAAATAAAAACTCCGCAAATTTTAGATCAAAAACTTTGGCAAATTTCAGGACACTGGGAAAAATACAAAAAAAATATTTTCTTGACTGAATATGAAAAAAAATTATTTGCAATAAAACCCATGAATTGTCCAGGAGGAATGTTGGTTTACAAAAATAAACCTAAAAGTTATAAAGAATTTCCATTAAAAGTGGGGGAACTTGGTGAAGTTCATCGTCAAGAATTGTCAGGAGTTCTCGGCGGATTATTCAGAGTGATTCAATTTACTCAAGACGACGCGCACATTTTTTGCACAGAAGAACAAGTTGAAGAAGAATTAAAAAAAGTAATTGAGCTCGTTGATTTTTTTTACACAAAATTTAATTTGCCGTTCCATGTCGAGCTTTCAACTCGTCCTGAAAAAAGAATTGGCGACGACAAAGTTTGGGATAAAGCAGAAGCAGTTCTTGAAAAAGTTTTGAAAGATAAAAAAATGAAATACAAAATCAACAAAGGCGACGGTGCGTTTTACGGACCAAAAATTGATTTTCATGTTAAGGACTCTCTTGACAGAACTTGGCAGTGCGGAACTTTGCAATTGGATTTTGCAATGCCAGAAAGATTTGAACTTGAATTTACAGATAAAGATAATAAGAAAAAAAGACCAGTGATGTTGCACAGAACAATTTACGGAAGTTTGGAAAGATTTATCGGAATTTTAACAGAACATTATCGCGGTTGGTTTCCAACTTGGCTTGCGCCAATTCAAATCAGAGTTTTAAGTTTCACTGATAGAAATATTGAACACTCTAAAAAGATAATTAAAAAAATCGCAGAAAAAATTCCAAACATTCGACTTGACGCTGATTTCACGCAAACCACAATTCAATCAAAAGTTAAAGACGCGTCGCTCATGAGAATTCCTTATGTGATTGTCGTCGGTGACAAAGAAGAAAAAGAAAACAAACTCGCAGTTCGTGTTCGCGGAGACAACAAAATTCAAAATTTTGAAATTGAAAGATTCTTAGAAAAAATTGAAGAAGAGATTAATTCAAACTTTTGCTCACAACAACCGCAATAAAGAACATTGTAAACAACAAATAATCATTTTGAAAGATTAATCCTGCAAAACCCAAAATCAAACTCAACCATAAAATTATTTTAAAATATTTTTGTCCTGATTTTAATTCTTCTTTTGTGATTTTCGCGAGAAAAATTCCAACAGGCCAAGCCAAAATTAAAAATAAAACACTGACGAGCAATTTCAAAATTTCTTGCATAATCAAAAAAGGTGAAAAGGGTTTTTATATTTTGGGAATTTGAACATAAAAAGATATTTACTTGAAAAATTTACAAGATAAGTTATCAATCAAAAGATTTATATACTACTAAATAATTACTACATTAATATGGAAAAAAATAAACCTAAACTTTATAGAGTAGATTGGGGGATTATAAGGTTAGATGAAAGCTTAATGAGTAGAGATTGTGGAGACCCTGAGTTCTTAGATACGTCTCAACAAGTTAATAAAACTCTTAGAGAGAGAGAAACATTATGTTAGAATGGGATATAAACTTTGGGCAGTTCGTATAGGTAGATGGGATGGAAAAGAATATGTGAAAGTTAATAATGGCAGTGAACCACGAGTTAATATTGAGCAGTAAATTATATTTACTATCCAACTTCTCATTCCTTCCTTTATCCCGCAAAATCTTTTTTCTTTTTTCCCCTCCACCAATCCCAAATTACAGGAATAAATGAAACAATAACTATCAACAAAATTACCCAACTTAAATTTTCTTTAATAAAATTTATGTTTCCAAAAAAATATCCTGCAAATAAAAATGCCCCGACCCAGCTGATTCCGCCAACGACATTATAAAATAAAAAAACAGGATATTTCATTTTTCCAATTCCTGCAACAAACGGAGCGAAAGTTCTGACAATTGGAACAAATCTCGCGAGCACAATTGTTTTTTTCCCGTGCTTTTGAAAAAATAACTTTGTTCTTTCAAGGTGAGCTTGATTGACAAATTTTGAAAAAACTTTTTCACCAAAATAATTTCCAATCCAATAATTTATTGTGTCGCCTAAAATTCCTGCAATAGAAAGAAGAATTAATAAAAAATAAATATTAAAAAATCCCGTGGCTGCAAAAGTCCCTGACACGAACAAAAGAGAATCTCCAGGGAGAAAAGGCGTGAACACAAAACCGGTCTCCATAAAAATAATCAAAAAAATAATTGCATAAACAAAATTCCCATAATTAGAAATTAAAATCTCAAGATACTTATCAATATGAAAAATAAAATCAATCACATTAATCATAAATTAAATTGCAATCTTCTCTTAATAAATCTTTCAATCTCTTTCAATTTTAAAAAGAATATATGTAATTTATTGTCTCAAAATCCGAAAATTACGAGTAAAAATTTTTCAGATCAATAATTCAAAATTCGCGACCAACTTTAATTCGGGATTTAAGAGATTAATTATTTTAAACAAATGCACGAAGCGCTAAATTTATAATTCTACAATTTTATAGTAGGTGTTGAAATTTCCTGCAAATTTTATTCAATATTTTTTATTCAGGCGGATCACTTAAAATTATTTCAATAAAATATTTAAACCAAATTGTCTAATTAATTAAATGAAGATTTCAAAATGGTTATACTGGACTCCGAGGGCTTTAGGAATAATTTTTGTAATTTTTTTATCCTTGTTCTCTCTTGATGTTTTTGAAACAGCGTCGGGGTTTTGGGAAATTTTTTTCGCTTTGTTTTTGCATAATATTCCTGCAATTATTCTTTTGATTTTTTTAATAATTTCTTGGAAACACGAACTTGTCGGAGCAGTTGTTTTTTCCCTTGCTGGAATTATTTACCTTATTTGGATTATAATAACTTCTTTAACGAATTCATTTGAATGGTTTTATTTTGTCTGGGTTTTGCAAATTACAGGCCCCGCATTCATTGTCGCTGTTTTGTTTTATTTAAATTGGAAAAAGAAAACTAAACATTAAATCCGCTGAGATTATTTTTTCTTTCAAGAACTTCTACTCTTTGTTGCAGATGATAAATTTGATTTGAAAGTTCTTCAATTTTATCTGTCATTTCAACTAATCGTTTTGCAAGTCTTTTCTTTTTTTCTTCAACAGAAGCAAAGTCCGGAGTTCCTGAATTAAAATTATTTTGATCTGAATTTTGTGAAACTGTTTTTGAAATTGCTCCAAAAAACCCAATTCCCGACGAGGAATCATCTTGGGAAGAAGAAGTTGTTGAAAAATCTCTTAAACTATTTGAAGAAGAAATTTTCTGTTTATTAAAATACTGCGTCAAATCAACGATATCTTTTTTCTTATTAAACCCAAAAAATTTCATTTAATTAAATAGATCTCGTATTTTTAAGTATTTCTAAATTCTAGTTCTTTTGTATTTTTCTTCGCGCATTTCAAATGGAAGTTTTTTTCTCTGAACTTCTACTTCGGGCCTTATCTGAGGAAGAACCATGTTCCCAGAAATTTCACGAGGAAGGTTTGGAAGTTCAAATCTTGGCTGATTAAAATTTGTAGGAGTTAAAACAATTTGTGAAAAATCAGTAGAATATTTCACTTCTTCTATTTTTTGATTAATATTTTCAGAAGTGTATTGCGGTGAATTTGAAGTATATATTCTTGAATTGTCCCTTGAAGCAGGAGGAGTTGAAATCCCAACAATATCTTCTTGAAAATTTATTTCTTGAATATCATTTACTTTTTCCAAGACCACTTTTGAATTAAAAAAATCTATTCCAAAAGATTCATGAAATCCGTTTGAAATTAATTCGGTTTTAATTTCTTTTTCCAAATTTTTTTCTTCTGGTTTTATCGTCGGAGTTCTGTCTTTTTCTTCTTCTTTTGATTTTTTCTCTTCCTCTTTTTGTTTTGTTCCTTGTTTTTTTTCTTCAGAAGTTTGTTTTTTCTTTTTACCCATTTTATTTAATGTTCTTAAAGGTATTTATATCTAACGCATAAAACTCATCAGAAAATTAATGCATTAGATAGATAGGAAACGTTTACTATTATTTAGGCGTTTACTATAGATTTTTCGAAAAGAATATAAGCAAGAAAAAAATATCAAGCTGATGAAAAAATGTTTAGTTTTATTTTCAGGAGGATTAGACAGCCGACTTGCAATTAAAATTATGCAAGAGCAGGGATTTGAAATAATCGCAGTTTTTTTCAAGCTTCCGTTCGGAGTAGGGTGTTGCAATGAAAATTGCAGTTTTAATTTTTCTCAAATGCAGGGAGTAAAACTGAAAATCGTTGACGTGACAAAAGGAAAACTTTTAGAAGAATATCTTGAGATTGTAAAAAAATTTGAACATGGCAGGGGTTCTGGATTAAATCCTTGCATTGATTGCAGAATTTTTATTTTAAAAAAAGCAAAAGAAATCGCAGACAAAGAAAAGATAGATTTAATTGTTACAGGCGAGGTTTTAGGCGAAAGACCAATGTCTCAACATAGAAAGGCGATGAAGGTAATTGAAGAAAAATCAGAATTATCGTCGAGAATTTTGCGTCCACTTTCAGCAAAATTTTTTCCAGAAACAAATGCTGAAAAAAATAAATTACTTGACAGAGAAAAACTTTATTCAATCCAAGGCAGAAGAAGAACAGAACAAATTAAACTTGCAGAAAAATTTAAAATAAATTTTCCCACTCCAGCAGGGGGCTGTTTGTTGTGTGAAAAAAATTTGAAAAAAAGGTTTCAAATTCTCCTTGAAAATAATTTTATCAACGACAAAACTCTTTATTTTTTCAATTTCGGAAGACATTTTTTTATAGAAAACTCTTGGATAATTTTGGGAAGAGATGAAGAAGAAAATAAATTAATTGAAAATGCAAAAATAGGAAAGTTAATCGGCCCGTTTAAAGACAAGCCAAGCGCAAGAACAATTAATTCAGAAAATTCAGAAAAAATTGAAAATCTCTTTGATGAATTAATAGACGCTTATGCAAAAAATTCAACTTTGGAGCAAAGAAAAAAATTTGAAGAATATAAATTGTAATCTGCAAAATTTCAAAACAATTTTAAAATATGCTTCTTATCATAACAATCTTTAAAAACATTTTAAATTTCAAATTTTAATGCCAACAAAACCATTAGTTCATCTCGCAATTAATGAAGGGAAATTTTTTGTAGAAGCGTTGAGAGAAGAAGCAAGAGAATTTAGATTATTAACGGATATACGAACTTTAAAGGTTTTTGGAAATTCTTTTTTCTCTAATATATGTAATTCAGCACATAGAGAAGCTAATTCTTATTTTGGAGCAAATGATTTTATTAATCCAAAATCTTATTGTATAGATCCATTAAATATTTGTTTTACTTCGGTGATGTATGCGCAAATAAATGATGAACAATATCAAAGAGCTCTTCCAATTGAAGAAAAGGCAAGGCAAGTAGCAAGAAAAGAAAGAGAACGACGGGAAAGGGGATCATATTTTCCAAGTGGAAATGCTGATGCTGACGCGGAATAATTTTAATAAATTTAATTTCAAAACAATTTTAAACTCCATCACAATTATATTTTTATGTGTAAGCAATGTCAAACAAATCCTGTTTACGAATTTACAAACAAGAGAAAAATTTGCAAGACCTGTTTTGTCCGCTGGTTTGAAAAAAAATTTCTTTATACAATTCGCAGATTTGAACTAATAAAGAAATTGCCTAAAATTTGTGCGCCTCAATCACAGCAAACTGCGGAATATCACGCAAATTTTTCTGCTGCGCAAACCAGCAATTTCTGTCTTTTCAATTTGAAGTCACAGCAAACGAAGGGGAATTTATCCAAATTGAAAATAAAAAAAGGAGAGATAATCTCTTACAAAAAATCAAAAAATTTCAGAGACATTGTTCTTGAAAGTTTGCTGAAAATGTATTCTAAAAAAGGAACAATCAAATTAGTAAAATCTTCCTCGGAAAATTCAAAATTTGCGAGTTCTTCAACAGCAGATATTGAAGCAAAAAAAATTACAGAAACAATAATTAAAAAAAATATTTTTGATTTGAGGAAAGAAAATAAGAAAATAATAAATCCCTTAATCTTATTTTTAGACAAAGAGGTCTTGCTTTATGCAAAATTGAAAAAATTTAAATTTACAAAACAAAAAAATTCTTCTAACAAAATATGCGAATTTATCGACGAGCTTGAAAAAAAGCATCCTGAAATAAAACAAGCCATTGTTCAAACGATTTTAAAAACTACATAAAAATTTAAATATCTGTTTAAGTTAAATAAATTATGAAAAATTGTTTGGAAAAAATATGTGCAGTTCTTGGAATTATTGCAGTCGGGTTTGTTGGTTATGGAAAATATTGGGAATCAAAACAACAATCAGTTATAATAAAAAATGTTTCTGTTTTATCAGCAGATCAATCAAGATATCACAGCGATTTATCATTGTCAATTAGTTATAGAGTAAAGGTTAGTGGAGAAGAAAAAAGAATTTATTTTCCTAACGGGAAATGGGATACTTCAATTCAAAAAGGAGAATATGTAAATATAGTTGCAGAAAAAAATTTTCCTGTTTTCGCGTCTTTTTTAACAGGCGTTAGTGTTGAAAAATTAAATCGTGAAAGTTTAGTTGAAGAATAATCATTTCTTCTCGTCCAATCTTCTTAAAAAACTGCTGATGAATTTTGCATTCTTCAAAGAATCTTTCATTTCAGTTAAAATATAAACCGGAATTCCGTCGCGGGTTTGCGTTTGGGTTTTTGCTTCTTTCTGAATTTTCTGATTCATCTTCTCGCTGATTAAAATTTCCTGATTTGCCATTGATGCGATTTTTTTAGAACTGGTCATCAAAGTTCCCAAGCTCATAAATTTCAAAACTCCTGCTTCTTGTTTTCCAATTATGCTTCCATATGAAACTGAAATTCCATAATCAATAATTTGTTTGTATTTTCTATTATGGTCTCTTAAAATTGCGTCAATTTCTTCTGCAAACTTCACAGCAGAAATTTCTGTCTTAAACGATTTTGTTTTCAAAGGAGAAAAAATAAATGAGAAAGAATCTTTATTTTCATAAACAAAAATTTTTTCGTCTTCGCTTAATTTTAAAATCATTTGCAAACTATCTTTAACGCTTGAGTCCCCTTTTGTTTCTGTCTTAAATTTTAGACAAACCACGCTAACAGGGTGTTTTTCTCCTTTAATTGAAAGAGATAATTCTGCTTTATTTTTTGAATTTGCGACGACAAAATTTTCTTTTTTTGGTTCAATAATTTTGTCAAAAGAATTTTTTTTAAAAATTTGCGAACTCGGCATGTGCCCAAAAAAACTTTTCTTGTAACCCTTTTTGTAAACAATAAAAAAAACAATTAATAAAATAATTATGATAAATAACCAAGAAAGAGGACTTGCAAAAAAACTGCTGATAGCTCCCCCTGATTTTTTTACCCCAATAACCTCTCCAGTCAGCGTCGCAGTTTGCGTAAACTTTTTATTTCCGTCGCTGGTAACTTCAATTTCATATTCTCCGTCAGGAGCAGACAAAACAAAAAAATCTTCTTCTCCAATTTCTAAACTAACATTAATTTGTTTTATTTCTTCACCGATTTTTACAAGGACTGTTTTATTGTAAAAAACATTTCCGATATTTTTTATTGAAAGTGTTTTGTTAATAAGAGTTATATCCACTTCTGAATTTTCTTTAACAAAAAAACTTTCTTCAGAATTTAATAAATTGGAATCAGCAAAAACTAAAAATTCTTCTGGGGGTTGTTCTTTTTCCGTCGGAAAATCTAAAAATTCTTCAATGGTCTGTTCTTTTTGAAGAAGTATCTCTCCTTTTTTATTTTTTATAATTATATTAGCTATTGACGCTATTTTGTCTCCTGCCTGATCTCTCAGAAGAGGTTTTATTCTTGCAATTTCTCCTGGTTGAATTTCAGAATTTTCAAAAACTATTTCCAAACTTGTGGGAATTTGAGAGATTGTAAAATAATGTTCTGCTTCACCCTCGTTAGTAATTTCTTCTTTAGAATCTTTTTCATAAACTCTTATTCTCGCTAAATATTTTCCTGACTTTATATTTGAAGGCAAGGTAAAATTAGAAATAAAATATCCGTTGACGACTGTGTCTGTGATTGTTTGCGACGAGCCGTTGTTCTCTGTTATTAAATTTATTTCAATAAAACCTTGAACAGAAACTCCTTTTGACTTTACTGCTTCGCCCTCGATAGTGATTGCTTCAATTGGAGAAAATTCAGTTTGTCTTGAAAGAATTTTTATTGTGATTGAACTTAAAATTGTAAAGTCCTTTGTCAAAATATTTTCTTCTCTGATGATTGCTTTTAATTTGCAAGTTCCTGAATTTCTCGTCGTGAAAGATTTTATTAAGGGAATTGTTGCAATGACTTGGCGTTCTTCTCCAGACGCGAGCGCAATATATTCTTTGTGAACATTTGTTTCTTGTCCATTGCAGATTAAATTAATATTCAAGAAATCATTTATTCCTGTAAGCGTAGTTATTTTTATTGGAAAAGTCACGATCTCTCCCATATTATACGTTCCATCTGGTTGTTGCTGAATTATCATTTCTGACGACGCAAACGAAATTAGAAAAAGCCAGACAAAAATTAAAATCAATCTCTTTTTCATTTTATTCTTATTGAAACAAATTATTATTTATAAATATTTGTGAGATGAAGAAAAACCTAAGCGGTTTCTTTTGGAATCTTCCCTTTTTGTTCCGGAGACAAGGCATTTTTTTATTATTCGCGACCTCGCAGTTATGGATTATTAGTGAAATCGCTCACCTCCAGTGATGCCTCAAAGATTTATAATTCAACTTTTTTGGGATTAACTTTGTTCAACAATTTGTCGACGAGAAATTTAAATAAGAAAAATTGAATATAAAACTATTTTTGCAAACGTCTATATAATTTAGCACATAAATTATTATAAACCCAAAAAAGATAAAATGGATTATACAACTGAAAATTTAAGGTAGCAATTTCCCGAATTAACAGGGAAAGAGGATTTAGTTCATCTATTAGATGCGGAGAACTTTGCAAAAATAGGTTTTTGAAATTTAATTTTGATTTATGCAAAAAATAATCAACTTTGTCGTCGGGAATTTTCCATAAAGTTTGCAAAAATATTTTTGCGACAGAAAAATGTGAATTATTCAAACTTCTCTGCGACTATATTTTTATGGTTACAACAATTTCCAAGAGTTAGGCAAACAAATTCCCCAATAACTGATTTTAAAGATTTTTTGGGAACACGACATTAAAAAGAATGAAATTAAATGCATTAATAAAATAAAAAATGCTATTAAAAAAATTAAATTCAATCAGCAGAATTTAAAAACACAAACATCTTCTTAGAAAAATGAAAGAGGAAAAATTCGTGGTGACTCCGTGGGAAACTCGAGGAGAAGTTGATTATAATAAATTAGTAAAACAATTTGGAACAGAAATTATTCCAGAAGAAATTTACAAAAAACTTTCAAAGTCGCATCCATTGCTCAGAAGGAAAATTTATTTTTCCCATAGGGATTTTGATAAATGGCTTGCGGCACATTCTCATGGAAAAAAAGTTTCTGTCTTGACTGGAAGAGGCCCGTCAGAAAAAATGCACATTGGACATTTGGTCCCGTTTTTAATTGCAAAAAATTTGCAAGAAATGTTTGACTGCGAAGTTTATATTCCAATTTCCGACGACGAAAAATTTTACGTGAAAGAAAATTTAAGTTTTGAAGACGCGAGAAATTTTTCAAGAGAAAATATTTTGGACTTAATTGCGTTGGGATTTGACCCAAAAAAAACTTTTATTTTTGAGGATTTTGTTTACACAAACATTTACAAATATGCTGCGCAGGTCGCGAAAAAAATGACTTACTCGACGGCAAAAGCAAGTTTTGGTTTGACTTCAGAACAAAATGTTGGCTGGAGTTTTTATCCTGCAATGCAAGTCGCGCACATTTTATTTCCGCAATTTCAAAAAGGCGCACACATGACCGTTGTCCCAGTTGGAATTGACCAAGACCCTTTCATAAGATTAACTCGCGACATCGCAATTCACAAGGACTTTTGTTTTATGAAACCCGCAGCGCTTCACGCACAATTTATTCCCTCGCTTCACGGAAATTCAAAAATGTCGTCGTCAGGAGAGGGTGTGATTTTTTTAAACGACGAGGAAAAAACAGTTGAAAGAAAAATAAAAAAATACGCATTTTCAGGCGGGCAGGACACAATTGAAAAACACAGAAAACTCGGAGGAAATCCTGACACAGATGTTTCATTCCAATATTTGAAAATGTTTTTTGAACCCGACGACACTAAACTCGCGAAAATTGAAAAGGACTACAAGAGTGGAAAAATGCTGACTTCTGAATTAAAAGATATTTTAATTGAAAAAATAAATTCATTTTTAAAAGAACACCAGAAAAAAAGGAGATGGGCTGAAAAAAATATTGAAAAGTTTTTGATTAAAAATAAGTAGAATTATAAAAAATTAGCTTGAACAATTTGAGTTATTGCTTGTTCTAAATTTTTTGATAAATATAAGTCAGGAAATTTTTCTCTCATATGTCTAGAAATAAAATGGTTAGATACATTTTTAAAATCAGTGGATTCTACTCTAATCCTATTTTGGGTAATTGCTCCTGCTTCAAAATAAGCAACACGAATTATTTTAGGAATTATTGTTAATAATTCTTCTGGATCTTTTGGAGATTCAAATTCAGGATAAATACCTATCCCCCACTCATATAATTTATCTAAATGACAATAACTTGATATTTTAATCCCGTGCGGATTACAATTACCCTCTACTATATAATTATAAACCACCCCTTGACTTTCTTTTGGAAGTTCTCCTCTATGTTTTCTTAAAATTCCTTCTACAAAAGACATATAATCTTTTACTTTTGTTTGTGTTTGCATTATGATGTAACTTTATAGAAGTATATAAACTTTTTGGAAGAAATTTTTAAAAGCAAATTTAAATTTGGCGCTATCGCGCGATTTATTATGATTAATAATAACTTACTCGCGAAAATATCGGGGTTGGTTGTTGAATAAAATTTTAATTTGTTGAACAAACGAGTTTTGGGGTTTTTATTATCTGTTAAAATAATCCGCGCGCAAGTGCGCTAATTTCTTTTGTGTGAAACACGAAATTTTTCTTTCTCAAAAAAACTTTAGGTGATTGAGACATTTTAGCGCTAAAAAAGCTTAATAGAAGTTTGTAAAAATATATTTTTATCTTGATTTATGCAAAAAATAATCAACTTTGCCGTCGGGAATTTTTCATAAAGTTTGCAAAAATATTTTTGTGGCAGAAAAATGCGAGTTATTCAAACTTCTTTTTATATGCAAAGAGTTGGAAAAGGCAAACCTGAAACTCATTATGCAGTATTTGTTAAACCAACAAGAAAAAATTAATTCTATAAATATTTTTAAACTTAGTTAGATAAAAATAATTACGCGTAGATAGTTTATCGGTAGAATATGACCTTGCCAAGGTTGTGACCCGGGTTCGATTCCCGGTCTGCGCATTTTTTATAAAAAATCTTTTACTTTCCCAAATTCATAAACAAAATTTTCTCCGACGACAAATACTTCAAATTTCTTTAAATCTTTTTTTGGTATTATTGAAAAATCTTTTTCTTGTTTGTCTAAAAAATTTATCGGGGTTCCTACATTGATTGAAAAAAAGCTCGGGAGAATTATTATTTTTTTGTTCAAAAATTTTCCAACTAAATAACATTTGAATTTTTCTTTTTTTATTTTCAATTTTGGAAGATACCACTTAAATTGTCGCGTTGTCAAATTGGAAAGATAAAAATTGCGAGTTTGCATAGCAAAAAGATTTGGGCAATACTTCGCCTCTCGTTGCGATTGGGCTTTAGAAATTTTGGGCAATTTTTTTATTTTATCAGAAATAATCACGCTTGGATGTAAATGCCCCATTACAATAATTTCTGATTTTTCAATTATTTTTTTTGCAGGTATTTTATCTCCGTGAATAAAGAAAATTTTTTTATTTAAGTAATGATCTTTCATTTTATTTTCAAATGAATAGTCAATTGTGTCATGATTTCCTTTAATTAAAATTATATTTTTTTCTTCAAAGTTTCTTTTAAGAAATGCGAGAAATTCTCTGAAGTAATTTTTTTCAGAATATTTATAAGAGAAAGAATGAGTTAAATCTCCGACGACAATTATCTTTTTTGGTTTTAATTCTTGAAATAGTTTTTCTAATTCTTCTTGAAGTTCTTTAAATTGAGATTCTGAAAATGAAATTCCAAACTCTTTTATGTCTGAATCAAAACCAAGATGAATATCTCCGATTGCTAAAATTTTTTCATCTGGAAAAAAGAGAGACTTTTGTTTGAAGAGAAATGAATTTTTCTTTGATTGAACTTGCATAATTTATTTCTATTAGCAATGTTTTTAAAGTTTGGGCGTATTCTTTATTTATGGAAAACAAATCCAATTTTATGTATGATGATTTTTCAGACAGGTTGTTTATTTCATGTAAAAAAGCAGACGAGAAAGTTGTCGGAAGTATTAGAACACTTAATGTAAATATTGATTTTGGAAGCGGAAATAAAATTAATTATTACTGAAGA
>CAYVCF010000001.1:4472-14506 GCA_964450135.1 Candidatus Woesearchaeota archaeon | reverse complement strand
TATGTCTGAATCAAAACCAAGATGAATATCTCCAATTGCTAAAATTTTTTCATCTGGAAAAAAGATTGATTTTTGTTTTAATAAAAACCCTTCACCCATATATCTCCCCATAATCTCCCATAAAATCTACTTTGCTTTTTTTGCTTAATTCTTCAAGATAAACTTTGTGCATTCTTCTTAAAAATTCTTGTTTGTCTTCAATTCTCATTAAATCAGAATGTCCTTGCAAAATTAAATTCAATGCAAATGGGCTTGGAATTTTTACATAATCAAAATTTATTTTTATTTTTTTTCCTTGAATCCATTCTAAAACTTTTTTTGCATTTTCAATGTCCATTAAGTCCTCCATAACTTCTCTTCTTGCCTCGTTTAAAATAGGAAATTCTGAACTTATTTTTCTCACAGCGTGAATTAAAAAATGACTTTTCATTTGCTGTTTTTTTACATTTTTTCTTTGGCCTTTGTAATTTCTTAAAATCATTAACGCGCGCGTCGCGCAATGCCTGAATCTTCTTGTAAGAATGTCTGTTTTTTCAATTGCATTTCTTAAAATTTCCTCGAAATTTTCTGTATTTAATTTTGAAATTGCTTTTTCTAATTCTAATTTTTCTGCGCTCGCAAAATAAAATCCTCTGTCGCTGATTCCAATTTCTAAATCTCTATTTTTTTCTGTTGTGAGCAAATATCCAAACGCGCGCGAAAGAGCGTCATTAACTCTTCTGCCATACATTGAATGAACAAGCAAATAATTTTTATCATCTCTTTCGTCAATATATTTTTCTACGACAATATTTTCTGAGTCAGGAATTTCCAAAAATAAAAACTGCTGATTAAAATATTCAAAGACTTCATTTGCGATTTTGTCGTCGACATAAACATATTTTTTAATGAATTCAATAATCTGAGTTTTTGTTTGTTTTGTTTTTAATTTTTGTTTTAGGAATTTTCTAAATTCATTTATTTCCAGCGCGGACTCAAAACTAAGAGGCAAAGATTCTGAAACCCACGACGGAATTGTCGGCGAACGATTTCCTGCGGAAATGACATAAAGATTCATTCCTTTAGTATATTGATAAGAATATTTTTTTCCGCCAAGAACAAACACTTCACCTTTTTTCATTCTGCTTAAAAAAGATTCATCGATGACTCCAATTTTTTCCATTGACTTTGCGAGCTTGACGGTTATAAAAGATTCTTCTGGAATTGTCCCGACGTTTGTCATGTAAATCACTCGCGCGAGCATTCCTCTCTTTCCAATTTGTTTTGTCTTCGGGTCATACCAGATTTTTTGATAAACATGACTTTTTTCAAGATTGTATTCTCCAGTTAAATAACTAATTATTGAAAAAAAATCTTTTTTTGTTAGATCTTTGTAGCAATAACTTTTTCTGATTGTATTCAACAATTCGTCGATGTCCCAATTTTTATTTATTGCCATGCCGTAAATTTGCTGTGACAAAACATCAAGACAATTTTTTGGAAACTGAGCTTTGTCAATTTTTCTTTCTTTCATTTCTTTTTGAATAATGCAACATTCAATTAAATCGTCTCTGTCTAAAACAATAAACCTTCCTTTTGCAGTGTCGTGGAGTTTGTGTCCTGCTCTGCCTACTCTTTGCAGTGCTCTCGACGACGCTTTCGGACTTCCAAGCAAAATTACTAAGTCAATATAGCCAATATCAATTCCTAATTCCAAACTTGTTGAACAAACAACGACTTTTAATTTTCCGTCGCGAAGTTTTTCTTCAATGTCAAATCTGTGTTCTTTGCTTAATGAAGAATGATGCGCTGCAATATTGTCGTCGCCATATTCTGTTGGAAATTTATCTTTTAAAAAAGAAACAATTCTTTCTGTCGCTGCACGCGTGTTTGTAAAAATTAAAGTTGTTTTATGTTTTTTTACCAAATCATTTACCAATTTGTACATTTCGTTTCTTGGATTTTCGTGAAAAATTAAATTTTCAACAGGACTTAAAACTTCTAAATCTAATTTTTTGTCAAGAGAAATTTCTGCAATTTCAACTTCTCTTTTTTCGCTGTTTCCCACGAGAAATTTTCCAACTTCTTCAAGCGGAGAAATAGTCGCGCTCAACCCAATTTTTACAGGAAAAGTTTTGCTCATTTCGTTTAGTCGTTCCAAACTCAAGCTCAAAAATGTTCCACGTTTGTTTCCAAGTGAGTGAATCTCGTCGACAATACAGAATTCTACGTCGGAAAAAAACTCAACAAATTTTTTTGTTGTCAAAACAATTGCAAAAGATTCTGGAGTTGTAATTAAAATGTGCGGAGAATTTTTTGTCATTTTTGATTTTTCATACGCAGAGGTGTCGCCGGTTCTTACAGCCACGCGAATTTTTTGCAATTCAATATTTTTTGATTCTGCGAGTTTGTAAATTTCTTCAAGTGGCTCAATTAAATTTTTATGAATGTCGTTGTTCAATGCTTTTAGAGGTGAAGTGTAAACTGCGTAAACTTTATTTTTTAAACAATTTTTTTCTGCTAAATTTACAAGATGATTTAAGATTGATAAAAAAGCAGTTAAAGTTTTTCCTCCGCCAGTTGGAGCAGAAATCAAAATATTTTTTCTTTCCCAAATTTTTAAGACCCCGAATTTTTGCGACTGAGAAAAATCCTTGAACTTTGAAAAAAACCATTCTCGAATAAGCGGGTGAAAAACTTTCTGAATTTCTTCAGTATTGTTTGGTTTTGAAATTTTTACGTTGGTCATAAATGTAGAATAAATTTAATAAAAGTAAATGAATTAATTGGTTTAAAAGATTTTTGGGTAATGGAATTAGTTTGAAATAAAGGGGGAAAGATAAGTTTTTATAGAAGAGGGAAGTATAAAAGTTATGGAAGAATATTCTCAAAAACCAGAAGATAAAGCAAGACATAAACTAATTAATCCGAATCTAAAAAAAGCAGGATGGGAAATTCAAAGTTATAAAAATGCAAACGTCCAAGTTATGAATCCAAAACCTGGAATGAAAATTCACGATCCTGCATGTGGAACAGGGGGATTTTTACTTTCAGCATATAATTATATTGTAAAAAATAATAAATTAAATAGAGATGAAAAAGAAGAACTAAAACACAAAACATTTTCTGGAAATGAAATTGTCCCAATGGCTGCGAGATTATGTGTTATGAATTTATATCTTCACGGAGTAAACGGAATTGAAAATCCAATAAGTCCTGATGATTCATTAAAGAAAAATCCCGGAGCAATTTACAATATGATTTTAACAAATCCCCCTTTTGGCAAAGCTTCTTCTGAGACAATTATAACTGAAGAAGGAGAAACCGCAAGACAAAATCTCACAATTGTTCGAGATGATTTTTGGGCAAAAACGAGTAATAAACAACTTAATTTTTTACAACATGTAAGAAGTATATTAAAAATAAATGGAAAGGCTGCGATTGTTTTGCCAGATAATGTTTTATTCGAAGGCGGAGCAGGAGAAATAATAAGAAAAAAATTAATGGAGAGTTGCGACTTGCATACGATACTCAGACTTCCAACAGGATTATTTTATGTGCAAGGAGTAAAAGCAAATGTTTTATTCTTTGACAAAAGACCAGCACAAAAAGAAACTGCAACTTCAAAAATTTGGATTTATGATCTAAGAACAAATAAACATTTTACACTTAAAGAAAGTAATATGAAGTTCGATGATTTACAGGATTTTGTTAAATGTTACAATCCAGAAAATAGACATCAAAGAAAAGAAACAGAAAGATTCAAATGTTTTAGTTATGAAGAAATTTTGAAAAGAGATAAAACAAATCTCGATATTTTTTGGCTGAAAGATGAAAGTCTTGATGATTTAGACAAACTTCCTGCTCCAGAAATTATTGCAGAAGAAATAGTCGATGATTTAGAAAATGCGTTGGAACAACTAAAAGAGATAAATAAGGATCTTTAAATCATCCTCTCAACTCTTTTTAAAATCTTTTTCATTTGTTCTTCTCCTCCATAACATTTATAAACTTATATGAAATAAAATTCATATGACTAAAAATTCATTTAATCCTTATTTGAATCATGGGGGTTATCATATATTTTTTTCAAATCTTTCAAGTCCGTTGAGAATCGGGATTATTTTAAGTTTAAGAAAAAAATCAAAAAACGTTACAGAACTTTCTAAAGAAATGTTGATTGAACAAAGCAAACTTTCGCACGCTTTGTCGTCGTTAAAAAAATGTAAAATTGTAAATGCAGAAAAAAAAGGAAAGCAAAGAATTTATTCTTTAAATAAAAAAACAATTGTTCCAATTCTCGACTTGATTGACAAACACGCGAACACAAATTGCAAATGCAGTTGCTGTTTTAATAAAGACTGTGAGGGAAGAAGATGAAAATCAGAACAGCAGAGAAAAAAGATTTTGAAGAAGTAATAAACTTAGTTAGAAAATTATATGGGGAAAAAAATTTAAAAAAAATTCATAAAAATTGGGGAAAAGAATATCTCAAACTTCTTAAAGATATTTTTGTATTAAAAGAAGATAATAAAATTGTCGCCTACATTTCTATAGACAAAAACGAAAATTCAATTTATATTGCTGACTTGTATGTTCTTTCAGAATATCGAAGAAAAAGAATTGCAACAAAACTCATAGATTATGTTGAACAAATTCGCAGAAAAAATCATAAAAAATATTTAAGAGTAGATGTTAGAAGAAAAGATAAACTGGCAGTTAAATTTTATAAAAAATTGAATTTTGTTATTCTTGAACCAAAAGACAAAAATAAATCTTGGAGATTAATTAGATGAAACTCCTCTACTTAGACAACGCAGCTTCAACTCAAGTTGATGAAAAAGTTGTGAAAAAAATGCTTGGATTTTTCAGCGAGAAATTTGGAAATGCGTCGTCGCAACATTCCATTGGCAAAGAAGCAAAATTTGCTTTAGAAGACGCGAGAAAAATAATCGCAAAATCTATTGGAGCAAAGACCTCTGAAATTTATTTTACTTCTGGCGGAACAGAATCAAACAACCTCGCTGTGAAAGGATTATTTTTTTACAACAAAGAAAACAACACAGGAAAAAATCATATTGTCACAACAAAAATTGAGCACGATTGCATTTTAAATTCTTGCAAATGGTTAGAAAAAACCCAAGGCGCAAAAATTACTTATTTAAATGTCGACGCTGAAGGATTTATTAATTTAGAAGATTTAAAAAATTCAATTACAGAAAAAACTTTTTTAGTTTCAATAATTCACGGGAACAATGAAATAGGAACAGTTCAGGATTTGGAAAAAATAGGAAAAATCTGCAAAGAAAAAAAAGTTTTGTTTCACATTGATGCTTGCCAGAGTTATACAAAAACAAAAATTGACCTCGGTAAATTAAATTTGGATTTAGTAACTTTGAACTCGCACAAAATTCACGGACCAAAAGGTGTCGGAGCTTTATACATTCGCGATGGAATTTCAATTACTCCAATCGCGCACGGCGGAGGACATGAAAGAAAAATCAGAAGCGGGACAGAAAATGTTTCTGGAATTGTTGGATTTGCAGAAGCTGTAAAAATTGCAGATGAAAAAGATGTAAAAAAAATGATTGAATTAAGAAATTATATTATTGAAAAAATTCTAGAAATTCCAAACACAAAATTAAACGGCGCACAAGACAGCGACGGAAAAAAAAGATTGTGCAACAATATAAACATTTCATTCATGAATATTGAGGGAGAATCAATCGGCGGTTATTTGGAAAACGAAGGAATTTGCATTTCAACTGGAAGTGCGTGCATGTCACATAGTTTAGAGCCAAGTCATGTTTTGAAAGCAATTGGTTTGACCCCAATAGAATCAAATTCTTCTGTGAGAATTACAATCAGCAAATTCACAACAAAACAAGACGCAGATTATTTTCTTGAAAAATTAAAAAATGTCGTCGTAAAATTAAGGAGAATAAGTCCATTTGTAAGATGAAAATTCAAAAAGATAAAAAACAAATTTCTCCGTCGACAAACTTAAATGAAATCTTAGAAATAAATCCAAACGCAGGAGAAATTCTTTTTGATGCAGGAATGCACTGTCTTGGTTGCGGAATGTCGCAAATGGAAAATCTTGAACAAGGTTGTCTTGCTCATGGAATGTCAAAAAAAGAAATTAAAAAGTTGGTGGAGAGGTTGAATAAGAAGGGGAAGAAATGAAAATAAAAATTGCATGGTATAATATTTTGAGGGGATTTCACAAAAAAGAATCAGATGGCTCTTTTACATTTGAATTAAAAAGATTAAATTCTGCAAAAAAAATAATTAAAAAATTAAATCCAGATATTCTTTTTATTGGTGAGGGAGATTTTAATCCAAGATGCAAAATACGAGGACAAAAAAGAAAAATTATTGATTATAAAAAAGAATTTAATTTTCCTTATTTTTATTATTCAAAACCAGATAAAACTTCAAGAAAAGGAGAAGTTATTCTTTCAAAAATTCCATTCACTGCAAAAAATTTATCTAAAGGAGATTATTCAAACAAAAATTATACAGACATAAAATGTTTTTTTAAATTAAATAAGAAAAAAATAAATGTAGAAATAGTTCATCCTTATCCAACAATTCCAGAAAAAGAAAAAGCAAAATTTATCAAAAAAATTTTAATTAATGCAAAAAATCCTTATCTTCTCGTCGGAGATTTTAATGCACTTTCTCCAGACGACAAATACAAAAAGGAAAATTTATTTAAATTGTTTTCTCAAATGAGCAAAGATAAAAAATCTGCGTGGAAAAATGTGAATGAGTCTACAAAAGCTTTGATGATAAAAGAAGTTTTGAAATATGGTTTGATAGACACATTCAAAGCAAAAAATAAAAAACAAATGATTACACTTCCGACTAAAAATTATTCTCCATTTAAGGATAAAAAAATAGGAATAAGATTAGATTATATTTTTTGTTCACGCGATTTTAAAGTTTTGAATTCAGGAATAATAAAAAATAAACTTACAGATATTGCTTCGGATCATTATCCGATTTATGCGGTGTTGGAGATAAAAAATGCCTAAACAAATAATAAAATGCAACAGAGAAAACTGCGGAGATAGAGGAAAATATCCTGTTTGTTATTCTTATACTTTTTCTCATTGTAATTTATTAAATCGTCGAGGAGTTTATAATTCGTGCGGAGTTTTTGCATCGCAAATTCCTATAATAGAATTTGAAATAAGAGGAGTGAGAAGATGAAACCTAATCTAATTAATTTAAAAAATTTCGGTTTTGAAATAGACAATTCTTTGAGAAAAAAATATTCAGAATCAAAACATATTTTATTAAACGAAAAATCAGCAGAGGCCTTACTTAAAGCAAAGAATAATTTACCGAAAAATTATAATTTAAAAATTAAAGACGGATTTAGAACTCTTGCAGAACAAAAAAGAATTGTGAAAAATTCTGAAAAAGAATTTAAAAAATCTCATCCTAAAAACTGGAAAAATTTATTGAAAATTTATACTGGCGGATATGAAGAATTAAAACTTAAAAAATTTTCATTTATGAATCATCGTTCTGGAAACGCAGTTGATTTAACAATTACAAAAAATAAAAAGAATTTCCGAGGAAATTCTTTGTCTTCTCCACTTCGTCGTAGCAAGATGCGGAATATTAACTCAGAGGAGAATAAAAAAGAATTAAATCTTGGCGGAGTTAAACTTAATGAAAAAGACAAATTAAATTATTATGAAAATAAATCCAAATTGTCGTCGGTGGAAAAGAAAATAAAACAAAATAGAAAACTCTTGAAAAAAATTATGACAAAATTTGGATTTAAATCATGCAGATTAGAATGGTGGCATTGGGGGTTTGGGAAATGACAGAACCCTACTCAAAAAAACTCCTGCAAAGATTCAAGAATCCGAAATTTGTAAAGTCCTTGAAAAATCCCGACGCTGTTTCAGAAATTGGAAATGTTCAGTGCGGAGATGTGATGTGCCTTGAATTAAAAATTGACCACAAAAAAAATAAAATCACAGATATTGGTTTCAAAACTTTTGGTTGTGCTGCTGCAATCGCGAGTTCAGACGCTGTTTGCGAATTAGCAAAAGGAAAAACTTTGGAGCAAGCGAAAAAAATTTCAAAAGACGATGTTATAAAAAAATTCGGAGAAATGCCAAAGATAAAAGTTCATTGTTCAGTTTTAGGAATTGAAGCATTAAGAAAAGCTATAAAAAATTACGAGGAAAAAGAAAAATGAAAAGCAAAACCAGTGAAATTTTAGAAAAAGAACATGAAAATATTTTAAAGTTAGTTGAGATTTTGAAAAAGGAAATTAAAAAAATATCTGATGGGGAAACTCCTGATAAAAAATTTTTAGAGAAAAGCATTGACTTTATCAGAAACTATGCAGACAAAATTCATCATGCTAAAGAAGAAGATATTTTATTCAGAGAATTTAATAAGAAATCTTCAGAAGCGCATTGCAATCCTGTTGAACAAATGTTGTTTGAACATAATCTCGGAAGAGAGGCAATAAAAAAAGCAGAAGAAGGTCTAAAAGAAAATGATAAAAATAAAATCATTAGGGGATTTGAAGAATACATCAATTTGATTAAAGAGCATATTTTCAAAGAAGACAATATACTTTATCCTATGTGCGATGAAGTTATCGACGATAAAACAAAGAAAAAAATGATTATTGATTTTGAAAAAGCAGATAAGAAAAGCGAAAAAAATTGCAAAAGATGTTTGTCTTTTTTGAGGCAAGCAAAATGAAAACAAAAAATATAAATAAATTAATTGAATATCCTGCACAAGGAATAGTTAGCAAGTCAATAATTAAAAATTCAAAGATAGATATAACTTTATTTTGCATGGCTACTGGGACAGATATTTCAGAGCACACTTCAACAAGAGACGGAATAGTTTATGTTTTAGAAGGCAACGGAACATTCAATCTTGAAGGCAAAAAAATAAAAATGGAAAAAGGAGTTATAATTAATATGTTGAGCAATGCAAAGCATTCATTATCTGCAAAAGAAAACACTTCTTTTCTTTTGATGCTCATTTAATCAAATCAAACAAGAATTAGATAATATTAAAAACATAAATGAATTAAAATAAAAATGGAGGTAATTAAAAAGATGGTGAAAAATAAAAAAATAGAAGAATGCGAATCTGAAAAATGTTGCGGGTGCAGATTTGGGCATTGGGTATTTCCATTAGCAATTGTTATTTTGCTTTGGTCTTCAAACGCACTTTGGTCAAAAGTGACTATAACAATAATACTTGCATTGGCATTCTTGATGCATTTTTGTCCTTGCAGAAAAAATAGAAAAATATTTGTAAAAATAAAATGAAAAATAAAAACGAAAAACTAAATGTTTATTTAGGCATTGCCATAATTTTTATTTTATTTATTTTGGTTTCTTTTTTTGTTGAAAATAATTTAGGGATGCTCAAAAATTTTGCAAAACAATATTTTTATCTCGGTCTGATAATTTTTATTATTATTCTAATTCTTGAAACAATTTTTATTCCTATTTCTGCAATCCCATTTATTCCGATAATTTCAAATAGTTATGGGGTTTTTACGTCGGTAATTGTCGTTTTATTCGGTTGGGTTGCTGGCGGAGTTATTGCATTTGCAGTTTCAAGAAAATTTGGAAAACCTTTTATTAGAAAAATAATTCCTTTAGAAAAAATTGAAGAATATGAAAATTTAATTCCTGAACATAAAAAATTTATCAGTTTAGTTTTAATAAGATTTTTTGTTCCATTTGATATTGTAAATTATCTTCTTGGTTTATTCACTAAAATAGGTCTAAAAACTTTTTTTATTTCAACTTTGATTGGGACGATTCCTATCACATTGGTTTTAGTTTACATTGGGACTCTTCCAGTTGGATACCAAATTATTAGTTTGATAATTTTTATTTTTTTTGTGATTATTCTTGGAATAGAATTTAAAAAAATAAATTTGCAAAAACAAAGGTTTAAAACAAAGGGAAAATAAAAAATAAAGAACAAGAGGTAAAAAATGGAAAACAAAGAAAACAAGAAATTTTCTAATTTCCCATTTTAAAGAA
>CAYVCF010000001.1:0-4372 GCA_964450135.1 Candidatus Woesearchaeota archaeon | reverse complement strand
TAAAAAATGGAAAACAAAGAAAACAAGAAATTTTCTAATTTCCCATTTTAAAGAAAAAGGATAAAATGGAAAACAAAGAAAACAAGAAATTTTCCATTTCAAAATAAATTAAATAAAAAATGGAAAACAAAAATGTTGGTTGGTTGATTATCGGAATTGCAATCATAATGGTAATTATTGTTTTTTTATTTAATAATGTAATCAAAGAAAATATTGGTTTAACTTGTTCTCATGGTTCAACTTGCGAAATGTATGATAGTTTAAATGTGCAGACATGGATAAGTTTGGTAATTGTCGCGGTTATTTTTATCATTGGTATTTTCTTGATTTTTTCAAAACCAAAAGAGAAAATAATTATCAGGACAAAAAAAGAAAAAAAGAAAAAATTAAATTTAGAAAATTTAGACAATAAAGAAAAAGAAGTTGTAAAATTAATTCAAGACGAGAATGGGGCTATTTTTCAGGCGACTTTAATGGAAAGATTAGGAATTGGAAAAGTTGGAATTACAAGATTGTTGGATAAATTAGAAGCAAAACAAATTATTGAAAGAAAGCGAAGAGGAATGAATAATATTGTTGTTCTAAAAAATTCTTAATGAGATTTTTTGGAACACAAAAATTAAAAAACAAGATTAAAAATTTTTGTGTGATGAAAAATTAAATTTTATAAAAATCCCAAGGAAATTCTGAATAAATTATTTCTGGAAATTTTCTTGTTCCTCTAACATTTCCTATCATTGGTTCTGTAAATCCTTGAAAAAAATTAGGCATATCTTGTGGGGTAAATGTTGTAACTAATCTTTCTCCTTCTTCTAAATAAATTAAATTTCCTCCTTTAGAAATTCTTGTAGTATAAATTAATCCTGAATCATATCCGAATCTAAATTTATCAAATTTAACTTCTTCATTTACATTTGGAATTAATTCTCTTTCATTTTGATTCATGCTAAAATGAATTGTCTTCAGTAAAGTAGGAAATTCAAATAAAGAAATATTTCTTTTTGTTGTGCTGAAATTTCTTGGATTTGGAACAGGTGTTTTTGTTTGATAGCAAAAAATTATTCCTTGAATCAAAAACGCAGGCCAATAATCATAATGTGCGCATGCAATTTTTCTGTCTTGTCTTATTATTACGTCGCCAGTGCTAAATCCTTCTCCTATTGAAGTTTCAAGTCCAAGAGAACTCGTAAATTTCATTATTTTTATTGATATAAACGTCTTTAAAAATTTTTGTGTGATGAAAAATTAAACTGAAAAGTATATAAACAAACATTTACTTATTATAAAATGAAAGATAATAATTTTGTGATAGGAATAATAATTGTTGCAATTCTATTTTTATTCTCAGGAATGAGAATAAAAATAGAATTGCAACAATTATTATATTCTCAGGAATGTTTGGTTTTGGAGGAATGATGGGCAGTTATGGAATGATGAGTGGCTTTGGATTTGGGTCTACATGGATTTTTGGATTTTTATTTATGGCTTTAATTTTAGTGGCACTGATTTTATTTATTCTGTGGTTAATTAAACAATTACAGAATCATAAATAATCTAATGAGATAAAATACAGAAAATTTTTCTGAAATTTTCTGTCTGCTCATTTTCAGGAGAAAACTTCGCATGAAAAAAATAATATTGGTAACTTTGATAATTGTCGCAGTATTGCTAATCGGAGGAATTTATTTAAATTTGAATAAAAAAAATTCTGCAGAAATACAAACTCAAGAAAAAAATCAAGTATTGATAAAAAATTTTGCGTTTTCTCCGTCGGAGATTGTAATAAAATCTGGAGAAACAATTACTTGGAAAAATTTGGACTCAGCGACACACACAATTGTTTCTGATTCAGAAAATGAAATAATTTCAGATGAACTAAATAAAGAAGAAGAATTTTCTCATACATTTAATCAAGCTGGAACATATAATTATCATTGCTCTCTGCATACTTCAATGAAAGGAAAAATAATTGTGGGATAATTATTTTATAATTTTTGAAATTTCTATTCCAATATAAAACATTAAAGAATGAAAAATCCACCACAAAAAAGGCGTGAGAGTAATTCCGAAAATCACAAATGGCGGAGGAGTATACCTCGCGTAAATTCCAAAAATCTGAACTAATCCAGAATAAGACGAGATAAGATAATAAAAAGAAATCCATGTTCCAAACGCAAGCGAGTATAAAATCTTTTTCCAATGTTGCTTGAAATTAAAAACAGAGAAAAATAAAAACGCAAATAATAACGAGTTCATTAATTTTGAAAAATAATAATAATTGCTTTCTCCAACCCCTGTGAAATGCAAAATAAAATCTGAAAACCAGAAAACAGCGACGACAATTAATATTTTGTAAATTGCTTCTTTTGTAATCTTCATTTTTTTAAGAGAACAATAAATTATATAAATGTTTTGAAAAATTAATCATATCCATTTGGATTTTTCATTTGCCAGTTCCATAAGTCCCTGCACATTTCTTCAACGCTTTTTTCTGCAGTCCAGTTTAAATCTTTTTTTGCAAGTTCAGGATTCGCATAACATTCTGCAACATCTCTGTCGCGCCTTTCTGCAAATTTATAATTAATTTTTTTATTGCTTGCTTTTTCAAATGCGTTTACCATTTCTAAAACACTAACGCCTTTTCCTGTTCCGAGGTTGTAAACAAAAATTCCGTTTTCAATTTTGAAAATTTTTTCCAGCGCCTTCAAATGCCCTTTTGCTAAATCAACTACATGAATGTAGTCCCTGACTCCTGTTCCGTCTTTGGTTAGATAATCTTTTCCGAAAATTTTTAATTCAGAAAGTTTTCCGCTCGCGACTTGCGCAACATAAGGCATTAAATTATTTGGAATTCCGTTTGGGTCTTCGCCAATTAAACCGCTTTCGTGCGAACCAACAGGATTAAAATATCTTAATAAAATAATTTTCCAAGAATTATCTGAATTGTAAACGTCTCTTAAAATTTCTTCAATCATTAATTTGGTTCTTCCGTATGGATTTGTAACTGACAACGGAAAGTTTTCATCAATCGGAACTTTTTCTGGAATTCCGTAAACAGTTGCAGAAGAACTGAAGACCAAATTCTTTACATTTTTTTCTTTCATAATTTCAAAAAGATTTAAACTTCCGGTTATATTATTTGAATAATATTTTAAGGGAATTTTTACCGACTCTCCAACTGCCTTTAATCCAGCAAAATGAATCACTGCATCAAATTTCTCGTCGTCAAATATTTTTTTTAAAAATTCTTTGTCTAACAAATCGCATTTGTAAAATTTAAAATCTCTTCCAGTTATTTTTTTAATTCTTTTTAATGACTCTTCTTTGCTGTTGAGCAAATTATCAAGAACAACAATTTCATAACCAGAATTCAAAAGCTCAACGCAAGTGTGACTGCCAATATATCCTGCTCCGCCAGTTATTAATAATTTCATTTAAACATAAATAAAAAAGAGATTATAAAATTTGTGAAGGATAAAAACATTGCTAAAAAATTAAATAGTTCTTATTCTTATTTTATAAATGATGTGGCTTGAACTTTTTAATTTTTTGCATTTTGTGGGATTGGCTTTTGGATTGGTTTAATTTTTCTCGTCGTCTCTGGAATCGCTCTCCTATTTTTTATTAAATGGCCATTAAACAAAGAAATGCTTGTCATTAAACACATTTTTGTGGTTTTTATTTTCAATTTTTATTTTATTCTTTAAAATTGAAAAGATAGAAATTGTCGCAATAAATTTTTGACAATTTCTTTATTTTTGTGTTTGGAATAGCAATTGGAATTTTTTCAAGAAAAAAAGCAATGAAAGAAGTAAAAATATTTAGTATAATCAATTTAATTCTTTGGTATTTTGTAACATTTCTTTCTGCTTTTGTTTAATCTCTATGAAATTAGTTTCATCAAAGAATATATAACAAATGTTTTTTCAATAAATCTATGATAAGAAGATTTGAAGAAAAAATTAATTTTCCAAAGTGTAATGTTTGCAAATTAGAGATAGTAACAGAACCAGAAATAAATATAAACTCTTGCAGACTTTGCGGGATGTCTATAAAGATTGGAAGGTTTTGTTGTTGGGATTGTAAAAATAAATTTAATAAAATAAAAAGGAATATAAAAATTTTAAGATGAAAAAGTCAGGAAACTTTTACCTCATTAAAATTCAGGAAAAATTTTAAGATGAAAAAGTCAGGAAACTTTTATAAAAAACGATTTCAAAATCTCGGCTGTGTCTTCACACAGATCACCATTAAAGATTTTGAAAATACAGAAAATAAGAAATTTTCTGTCTGCTCGTTTTCAGGAGAAAACATCGCATGAAAAAGTCAGGAAACTTTTACCTCATTAAAATTCAGGAAAAATTTTAAGATG